>JBPCWG010000036.1:0-2907 GCA_051009705.1 Methyloligellaceae bacterium
TTTTCCGCTCAGAAGAATGTAACGTTTAAAATACTCGACGGGGAATTTCCGGATCTCATGTCGCACTATGACCTCATCGTTTCGAGCATGACACTGCAATGGTTCAGCGATCCGGTGAAGGCACTGCTTCGCCAGCAGAACTTTTTGCGTGAAGACGGCCGACTGTGCTACGCGACCCTCGGGCCGCAGGGTTTACGGGAATGGCAAGATGTACTTGAGACAGGAAACCTGCCCAGTGGACTTGTGCAGGTGCCATCCCTACCCGGAATATTTCATGAAGAGTTTATTCCGGTGACCTATGAGAACGGGCTGGACTTCCTGCGCCAGATAAAGGCCATCGGGGCCGACAGCCCCCGAGATGGATATGCGGCGATGTCCCCCGGGCAGCTGAAGCAGGCTTTGGAAATATTTGACTCCCGGGCCGACAGCACAGTGACCTGGCACATTGTTTACGGTCAGCTGGAGCGATAGAATTTTTCTTCCATCGCTTGGAGTCCCTCTATCAGGCCGTGATAGGCGCGGTCGAGCTGTCCATCGGTGATACAGTAAGGCGGCATCAGATAGACCGCGTCACCGATGGGCCGGATGTTGAGCCCCCGGGCGAGAAAACCATCTCGCAGAAACAGACTGGCTGCCGATTTGTAACCGGACTGATCCATGAGATCCGCGGCAAGGACTGTTCCCAGAACGCGGACATTCTTGATCGCCTTGATCTGCTTCAGGTCTTCGGCAACCCGGATATGCCGCTGTCTCATGTGATCGATCTTTTCCAACGTCCCTTCCGTGTCGAAGAGCTCAAGGGACTTCAGGGCAACGGCACAGGCCAGGGGATTGGCAGTGAAAGAATGTCCGTGAGCCAGGGCCTTGTCGAATTCGTCCGCCAGGAATTTCTCGTAAATACGGTCCCGGACAATTGTCACGGACATGGGCAGGTAGCCTGCGGTCAGGCCTTTGGAAAGACAGATGATGTCAGGGACGACATTTGTGTTCTGATAGGCAAAGAGTTTGCCTGTCCGTCCGAAGCCGGTGGCGATCTCATCAAAGATGGTGAGGATACCGGCTCGCGAGGCGCGGCTGACAAGGGCATCGATGAATTGCGGGCGACACATACGCATGCCACCGGCTCCCTGCAGAAGAGGTTCAAGGATGATCGCGGCAATGTGATTGCCATGAGCCTCGATTTCCTTGTCCAGGACATCCAGGGCCTGTTGTTCGCGGGCCTCTACTCCGGTATCGCCTTCCCAGGTTTCAGCAAAGGGAATCGTGCGCACTTCGCACATCAGGTCTTCGTAAAGGGTGAAAAATCCACTGCCGCGACCGACAGCCATGGCCCCAAACGTATCGCCGTGATAGCCACCATCCATGGCAAGGAATATCTGGCGATCTGCATCACCCTGATTTCGCCAGTACTGAAAAGCGACCTTGAGGGCAACCTCGACGGCGGTCGATCCGTCATCGGAGAAGAATACACGGTTAAGGTCTTCGGCGAGTAGGCCGGAAAGTTTCGCTGCGAGATCGACGGCCGTAGGATGTGTGAACCCAGCAAACATGACATGCTCAAGGGTCTGGGCCTGTTCTGCCAGTGCCGCATTCAGATCCGGATGGGCATGGCCATGGGTACAGGTCCACCAGGATGCAATGAGATCGAGGAATTCCTGGCTGTTTTCATCATAGAGGCAAGCCCCCTTTCCCCTGGTGATGACAATGGGGTCGCATTCCGTTTGCTGCTGAGTGAAGGGATGCCAGACATGCCGGCGATCGCGCTCTAAAAATTTTGACACCTGCTGTACTTGTTGCGCAGATTTTACTTTAACAGTCTTGAATATTGATTTCGGGCTCAATTGCAAGGAGGGATTGCCGGGTGAGCTCATCCAGTGGCGGGATTTCGCCGATGATGGAGACCTTGCCATAATGTTCTATGGCTTCACGGTTATGGGGAAGTTTTGGACCGACGAGGACAGCACCATTGACCCGCAACCCAGCGCCACGCAGAGTGCGCAGGGACATGAGCGTATGATTAATGGTGCCCAGGGTCGACCGGCAGACCAGTACCACGGGAAGATCGAGGGCCGCCATGAGATCCGTCATCAATTCGGTTTCGTTCAGGGGAACGAGAACACCTCCGGCGCCTTCGACGATCAGCGGGCGCCCGGACCGCGGCAACTGGAAATCCCCGAGATCGATGCGGATGCCGGCGCGGCGCGCTGCCTCGTGCGGCGACAGGGGATCTTCCAGAATGTGGGCTGATGGAAAAAAATAGCCGGAGCCATGTTCTGTCAGATCCTGCACGGTCTGTACATCCGTGCCGTCCTCGAGGCCGCACTGCACCGGCTTCCAGTAGGCCATGTCAAAATGCACCGCCAGCCAGGCACAGGCAACGGTCTTTCCCACCTCGGTATCGGTTCCGGTTACAAAAATGCTCATGTTCTGTTTCTGCCCTGAGGCTTTCCGGTCCGTGAATTCCGGATCGGTCTTCTCTTCTCAATGATGGTTCTTTCCCCTACATTAGACGCTGGAGTACGGATTGAGAAGTTTTGCAGGAGAAACGATGCTACCGCCGCAACAAACTGTCGCACTGCTTAACGGAACTCTGAGTTTTCGGGAAACCGGGACAGGAGATCCGATCGTGTTTCTACATGGGCTGAACGGCAATTCCGGGAGTTGGGAAAAACAGTTTGAGCAACTAGTCGACAAATTTCGCATACTTGCCTGGGATGCGCCGGGATATGGCCAATCTTCGCTGCAGGATCCCGATGTCGACCGTTACGTGGAAGTCGCTGCTGAATGGCTGCAGGGACGTGATGCGGGACAGGCCACTGTCGTTGGCCATTCCATGGGCGGCGTGGTTGCGGCACGCCTGGCGATCAACCATCCGCAACTGGTCCGCCGCCTTGTCCTTTCCTGTTC
>JBPCWG010000037.1:0-6111 GCA_051009705.1 Methyloligellaceae bacterium
AATAGTGAAATTCGACCGAATCTGAGGAACCAGTATCCCGATGCAATTGGCGGATTGAGAATTTTCGACAATCGCGATCCGTATAATCCGAAATTTGTCCGCTATATCGAAACGGACGGATTCGGAATTCATCGCCCGATCTATGATCGACATCGAAACTTGCTCTACAGTTCCGGCTTCAAAGACGGGTACACGGGAAAAATATTGTTGATCCATGATATGAAAGACCCCTGGAATCCTGAACTTGTCGGACATGGCTGGATTCCCGGCCAGAAAGATGGTGAAGAGCCTTCCTGGGATCCTGATATTATCGGCAACGAAGTCTGGTGCCACGAAGGAAATCCATTTGGCAATAATGTCGCCACAGGTTGGTGGGATGGAGGCATTGCACTATTTGATTTGGAAGATCCTTCCAATCCCAGGTTCAAATGGCGGCATAACCCGCATCAATCCCATGGCTGGCCCGGATGTTATCACAGCTTTCTTGTTCCTCGTGGTTCAGAGTTTGGCATAGCTACCCAGGAAACAACGACTGTCAATTGCGATCATCCTCCGGCATTTGTCACGTTCTATGATTTACGCAACATTGATAATCCAATTCCAGTCAGTACGTTCATGCCTTACGAAATCGATCCTTATGAGATGCGACCGCTGGACCAGAAATGGAGCCGGACCGGTACCCGATATGGAGCCCATAATATCTGGCTCGACATGGAAAAAGATGATTTGGTTTATATATGTTGGTTCAATGCCGGCTTGAGGATCATCGACTGGTCAAATCCGTTTAATCCGAAGGAAGTCGGATATTATATCCCGGCGGGAACCAAAGAACGGTGCTGTCCTCAAAGTAACGATGTTCAGGTGGATAAAGATACGGGTTTAATCTACATGGCAGACCGTTGGGGCCTTGGGCTGCATATAATGGAGTATACAGGCTAACCGCCCTTCTCATACAAATGGGTTGCAACAGGAGAAGTGTTCTTGACAATGACTGAAATCAAGAAAGCACGCGCAATTGGTATAAATCATGTCGCTCTTGAAGTGGGGGATATTGAGGAAGCTCTGGCGTTTTACGGCAAATTCCTCGAATTTTCCCTGCGAGGCAAAAGTGAGACTATGGCGTTCATTGATCTGGGCGACCAGTTTATTGCTCTCTCGACGAATAGAACTCAGCCCACCGACGATGACCGGCATTTCGGACTCGTCGTAGACGACAAGGACGCTGTTCGATCGACCTTGGAGCAACTAGGGATTGAAATCGTATCCTCAAGATTCCTGGATTTTTATGATCCCTGGGGTAATCGTATTGAGATTGTAGGTTATCCGGATATTCAGTTTTCCAAAGCTGACTATGTTCTCTCCGGCATGAATATGACAGGGGTTAAAAAAACGCCGGACGCGATCGAGCAACTCTCCAAGAAGGGCATGGCACCGAACTAGACCAGTTTAATCGTTTCGCTGATTCGATGCGTGATTTGGAATCGAGTCCTTCCTCTGCGGTTTCAAGTCTGGATGCGGATCTCCCAGGCCATCCACATGCCTGACTTGTTTCCAGCTCGACTTGAATGCCAATCCCAATGTGTCAGAGTTCTGCCAGATGACATGACATAGAACAGAGACACCTTCGTGCAAGAGTTCCAATTCGACTTCATGGCTTAGATATTGGGGATTGTTCAGTTGTACCATGGCGCCGTGATCGCTGAAATTTCTCATGGTGCAATAGTCGGAAGAGGCTCCTTCGTTAAAAAAAATTCTGCCGGCTTTGGAACATTTAATGCGTTTGGATCTTCTAGGTTTCATAAATGGACTCCAGAACAAATAAAAAAATTACAAAAAATAAAGTTCGAAAATAGCGAAATAAGAATATGAAAGATCAGTATCACAGAGAAATTTTAAATATTTTATAATTCCAAAAATATAAATCCAGGACGATTCAGGAAACTTTGCATCGCTCAACATTCAGCAGGTCTGAGGAGCTTGGATCAAGCATCACTTTCGACAAGATATTAGTCAGAATGCTCTAAGACATTCGGCTGGGTACTTTAAAGAGTGTTTTCAGATAGAAGTGATTGAGAAATTCCGTCCAAATCATTCGAATTGGGGGAAATATAAAACATATATTAACCATATATTTTTAATTTGAAATGTAGTGAATTGGGGGAAGAAGCGGGGGAGCGATTTGTATGTCATTTGCCATGAAAAAGTTCGGGGTATCCGAAAAAATTTACACGATTGTTGGAATTTGTTTAGCGCTGTTAATTTTGGTTTCTGCCTACAATTATTTTCAGTTCAGTAAGATCGGCAAGGAAATTGAAAGCATTGCCGACAGACAAATTCCACTGACAAATGCCTTCACGCAAACCACAGTGCATCAACTGGAGCAATCGATCGCAGTCGAAAAAGCTCTCCGAATTGGTAGCGGCATGGCTGAGCGCCCTGATTCAAAAAACGAATTCGTCGCGACAGTGAGCAAATTTAATAGTTTGAATGCCAAACTTGAGAAAGAAATGGGTGAAAACATCAGTCTCCTAAATTCATTCCAGGGGTTAGTAATTCCGGAGAGTGAAAAGAGCTTTTACCAAAGCGTTGCCAGTGAAGTTTCCAATATCAGTGTGCAGCACAAGGAATATCTGTCTCTCGCAACCAAACTGTTTGGGCTTTTGAACAACAATGAGACAGAAGATGCTCTAAGATTAAGCTCTCAGATGGATGCATTAATTCTTCAACGCGATCATCTTTCGGAAGAACTATTGCTACGTGTTGAAAAATTTACGGAAGAGTCTGCCAAACTGGCCGAAGCCCATGAACGCCAAGCACAGCAGTGGTTGCTGATTTTTTCCGCGCTGTCAATCTTGTTTGGTTTCGTTGCTACATTCTTAATGGTTCGCCGGTCAATCAAAAGACCCCTGTCAATGCTGGCCAATACTGTCGATCAGTTGGCTGAAGGAAACACGGATATCGAAATTCCATCGAATAATGCGAATGATGAGCTCGGCCGGATCTCAGGTGCATTGCTCGTATTCAAAGACAATTTGATCGAACGTCAAATGATGCAATCAGAACAAGAAGAGCATCATTTGGCTCAACGTGAGAAACAGACTGAGATTAATAACCTGATTAAAGGGTTTAGAGATCAAATTGAACAACTCATCCGTATTGTCAGAGATAATACGGAAAATATGAACACGGCTTCTGAAGCATTGAATTCGGCTGCGATCACGACAAAATCTCAGGCCGTCAATGCCTCATCTGCGTCCGAGCAGGCTTCTCAGAATGTGAATGTCGTTGCTTCTGCGGCCGAAGAACTTTCGGCTTCAATTCGCGAGATTTCGGAACAGGTTGCGCAGACTCAAACCATTGTATCAAAAGCGTCGCAACATGCGTCCGATACCGATGCCAAAATCGCCAGCCTGTCCGTATCGGCACAAAAGATTGGCGAAGTCATTTCCCTGATCCAGGACATTGCTGAGCAGACAAATTTACTGGCGTTGAATGCGACAATCGAAGCCGCGAGAGCAGGAGAAGCAGGTAAGGGATTTGCCGTTGTGGCTTCGGAAGTGAAGGAACTTGCCAATCAAACAGCAAAGGCTACCGACGCAATATCCGAGCAGATTTCGGAAATTCAGACTGAAACGGAGACTTCTGTCGATGCCATCCGTAAGATTGATGAAATTATGAGAGAGGTCAGTGCTTCTACCGGAGCAATTGCTGCAGCGGTTGAGGAACAAAGTGCCTCGACTGCAGAGATCAGTGAGAACGTGCAGCATGCTGCGGCCGGTGCAAACGAAGTGAACCAAAATATCGCGGGTGTGAACCAAGCTACCGAAGACAACCAGAAAACGACTAGTGATGTTCATACTGCATCTAAGGAACTTCACAAGAGTGCCGATGAATTATCGCACATCGTTGATAACTTCCTTAGCAAGGTTCAGGCTGCCTGAATTCTAATTTTCTGGCATAATTCGGAAATTTCAGATCGAAGAGGTGAAAACCTCTTCGTTTTTTTTGTTCACATAAATGTCCGATTTGTGCTGTTTCTTCTCTAATATCTGAAAGAAGGGCGTGATGATCAAGTTAACGCGCCTATTGTGAGTGGTCGCAGGAGCTGTCCTTGTTGAACCGGACCAGACAAATGGGCTCGGAACAATTTCTTAGACCAATCATTTTCTGGCCTGTATCTTCAACGTTGATGTTGGATTTGATAACATTCCGGGACAATTCACTTGGTGACAGGCAGGATTTGTAAAACCGAGTCGTCTTCAAAATCAATTGAGGTGGGAATATGTATCTGAAGTATTGCAAGCAATTGCTGGTTTTTTTAGTAGCGTTGGTGCCTGTCGGGGCGAATGCTCAAATCTGGTCAAGTGTCTCCCAGCCCGACCAGATGCATGAATTCCAAACCGGGATGATAATGGATGCCCAATTCACGATTGAATTCGGAAATTCATCGGGAGGTATCAAAAGGTTGCTCGAAAGTCAGGGTTATACCGAAGTTCAGATTACGAAGCGAAAATTGACTTCGGTGCGCGCCCAGGCCTGCTATCGTGGCAGTCGCTATGTCGTCAAGGTCAAAACAATTGGCGGCATCATTAATCGTGTATCAAAAATCGGCGAGTGTCGGCCGACAGTCTCGGCAGAAGATCTGACCAAGCAACTCAAACAAGACGGGTATCGACGTATATCTATCGAAGATTCTAATTCAGATGGATTCAAGATATTGGCTTGTCGGAACAAGAAACGTATTGCATTCCGCTTTGACGAATATGGTCGGGTTGTTGACCGCAAAGATCTGGGAAGATGTCGTGATCAGCTCGACGTTGCCGAAATTAAACAGCGATTGAGACAAGATGGCTATAATAGGATAGATCTGATCAATCAGGAAAACAGGCGTTTCCGATTTCGTGCCTGTCGTGGCACAAATCGATTTGATATTCGCGTCGGCCGCAAGGGTAGAATTCAAGTCGAAGACAGGATAGGCCGATGTTCGCCACCGATCGAAGCCAGGCAACTCAGAGAAATCGTCGAAAACAGAGGCTATGACAGGGTTGTCGTTATTGACCGGAAGCTGCCGGTTTATGGCGTCGAAGCCTGCCAAGAGTCAAAGCTTATGCAACTCTCTATAAATCGGTATGGAGAAATCAAAAAAGTGACACGAATCGGCAAGTGTGATCCTCCTCTCAATAGCAGACAGATTACAGCCTTGTTGAGGGAAACAGGTGCCAACCGAATTGAAGTGGAATCTCTCGGTCGCCGTGGATTTATTACACGAAGCTGCCTCAAGCTTGTGAAATATCGCAATGAGTTCGATGTTTACGGAGCTTCCCTTGAGAGAACGCGTATTGGCAAATGTGCGCCTCCTCCACGACTAACAAAAGTTGTACGTGACTTCCGCAATGATGATTATTCCAACCTGAGAATTATCGTTGAGGGATGCCGTAATGGTCGCCGTATCCAGACTCTGATTGATGAATTTGGTGAGATCAAAAACCGGCGCCGTGTCGGGACCTGCAGAAAATAATTATGCGCAATATCGCCTCTGGTCGTATTCCGGGCCAGAGGCGATAACCAATTCACCAAATCTACCTTCGAAACCCTTCTATAAGCTTCTGAACGTGATATCCTCCACCCGACTATTTGTGTTGGGACTGTTGAGGATAATATGGCGCGATTTATTAAGCTTTTCGGTCTTTGGGCCTTATTCATTTTGCCGATTGTCTTTTTGACATCAGCCTTACAGGCACAGGATGAACAGGCAGTACCAAAGACTGATGGAACAGTGCTGAACGCCGAACAGCTGGAAAAGCTCCTGGATCTCGCAAAAGATCAAGATGTTCGAGTCGTCGTCATTTCACCTGATAAGAACCCCGTGCAAAACGGTTCGTCGGAAAAAGAGCTGATCGAAACCGCCTATACAGGCTGGTCCAGATTCAGAGATGAGTTAGGGCAGGTACTGGTAAGATCAGATAGCTTTTTTATTGATTTTGCCACGGCCTTTGACATCGATCCCAACAACGAACAAAAAGCCTCGCTACTCACTGTGTTTATCTCGACATTGCTATTGTTACTTCTCGGCAGGGTTGGTGAGCACTTTTATCAATTGAAACTCACCGA
>JBPCWG010000038.1:0-4015 GCA_051009705.1 Methyloligellaceae bacterium
TGATCCGAATAAGATCGGTTCCGGCGCGATTCCTGATCTCTTCCAGAAACCGCTGGAAATTTTGCGGGTCTACGGGGCGGTCGAGGATGAGAGCATGGCTGCGGATATCGTCGCCGTGTCGCGTGACGTCCAGATTATCATGACCATGTTCATGATCTCCCTCGGCGTGAATTCGCTCTGCATCGAACCAGACAATTGCCTCCTCTCCCTTGCTTCGAAGATCATAAGTGGCTGCTGCAAGGAACAGGGAACTGATTTCGGGCCAGTCTTCCCGGCGATCCAGAATGTTCGCACCGGGATTTATCATCGAGATCCGCGCCCTGTCCCCGGCAATATCACGCTGGGTTGCGGGATCATTGGACAGGTCCGTTTTCGTAAGCACGATCACGTCGGACAGGGCCACCTGCTTTTGAGCTTCAGGATATCTGTCCAGGGTATTTGAACCATTGACGATGTCGAATAATGTTACGATCCGCGAAAGTGCGAACTGCTTCAGAATTATCTGGTAGATACTCTGAGTGGCGGATGCGGCCTGGTGAACTGAAGGCTTGGCCAGGAGCGTGCTGATAACGGGAACAGGATCGATCAATCCGGTGGTTTCGACAATCACATGTCTGAACCTGCTGAAACCGCGGTCATGTCGTTTTTCCCAGAGATCAAACAGTGATTGCTTGATGTCACTTGATGCTGTGCAGCAAAGACAGCCGGTGGTCGTCAGGATCGGTTCGTCGTTAGGGCCGGCAATAAGGTCCTGATCAATCGGCACTTCTCCAAACTCGTTGATCAGTACCACCGTTCCTTCCAGGGCCGGATCACGCAGAAGTTCGTTAACGAGTGTCGATTTCCCGGCTCCCAGAAAACCGGTGACGATCGTGACGGGAATCGGGGCCATGAAAATACTGTCCGGGAATCACAGCCAGGATGGGGACAGGTGCCGCAAACTTCACTCGTGAGCGCAGTGTGCACGGCGACACAAGGAGTAGTTTCGCAAATGTCCTGCGGCGATTGCGCTTGCTCCGATCAGCGTGGCAATGCGCTCGCCCAGTTCACCGAGCCTATCGTGACCGAGTATCGCCGTCATGATAAGTATAGCCAGACCGGCAAGCCCGAGACCGGCAACCAGCCAATCCTTGTGCGAACGGCAACCCAGGGTAAGAGAAACCAGACTCAGCGGTATGACCAGCCAGAGCAGCCAGGTATGGAAGTCTTCCTGGCCAAAAATTGTCGCTCCAAGGGCCGGAGAAATCCCAAGCAGAAGCGGCAGGGTCACACAGTGGAAGGCGCAAACCGCAGAAGTCGTTATCGCAATTTTGTCTAGGTAAAATGTGTAACTGGATGAAGGAGCCATGGGATCTCTTTATGTTATGTTATAACATAACATAAATTATATCCTGATTATTTGTCAATGGTCTCGGTGTCGGTCGTGTACGATTAATTGCTTGCCCGTGGGACGGGTGGCTGGGGAGACAGGTCGGACATTGAAAACCCGATAGGGCTGACCGAAAGCGTCATTAAATGTCCGGGAGCTGGGAAATAATGAATTCTCTCGCGGCCCACCCCCGGTGAGCATCCCAAACGAAATGCAATTGTCCTGGAGTTTGACTGGAACAGCGCTCAGCTATCCCTCAATTTCGTCGCCTCTGACTTCTTCAGGTGTGATGAGCACTTTCATATGCTCGGATATAAGCACGACATCGATCCTGAATCCCGCATCCAGGGCTCGAACAAGGTCTGTCCCTTCTTCGATTTCCCGTTCCGATGGCGGCATTTCAACCAGCTTGTCGAGACAGCCACGCCGCCAGGCATGAATCGGGACGAGACGAAATAGTTCGTTGGCCCCCGCGGAACCGGCATCTTTCCGAATGTCGACCAACGTACCGACCTTGCTGCCTTCGAGGGGATGGACCTGACGCTCCGAATCCCATTTGACGACGGCTTTGACGACATTCCGGTCCTCGCGTTCGCCCTCTTCGAGCGGCGAGACCAGGGAGGCAATGCCCACTTCCGTACTGGCCAGTCCGTACATCAGGCCCTGGAGATAATGGGGCTGGAGTTCCGGCATGTCATCGGGTACGGCGACAACGATGTCGTGGGTGTAGTAACGGTCGAACTTGTTGACGGTGAGGGCAATGCGCTCTGCGCCTGAAGCGGACCGGTAATTATGCTTGCGGTTGATTTCGCTGAGATCCGACCTGACCGTGTAGGCCCCTTCTGCAGATGCCTGTTCAATCTCCTCGTCGGTGGTCCCGTCAACGATGACGCTGCCGATCCCTGCGGCATCCACTTTTTTGTAGGATGTTACAATCGAGCTTTTGGATGAACCATTGGCTGAGTTTGAATTCTGCAATCCCAGTTCTGAAGCTACGATGATGAGTGGATTGAAAATCATGGAACGGTTTTGTTCAAAAGGACTGGACACTTTAACAGTACCTGTAGTTGCGCCGAAGGGGGTAGGGGAAGTCGGAACTCCCCCTACAACCATTACACAGATAAATCAAGCTGAAGGATAACCGAAAATTTCAGCATGGTGGAATTCACCAGGACGGTAGCCGGCGACGGCTTCGGCCATGTGTTCCATTTTGGTGAACACGGAAGGCCCGTCTTTGGTGACCAGCACGTTTTCCTCCAGTCTGCAGGTCTGGGGCAGACCGGGGTGCCCGGCAAAAGTTTCGATAGCGAAGTACATGTTTTCCTTGATCTCTGCGGGATATTTCAGAGAGTAGGCGCGGCTCATCCACATACCTTCGTAAAGTGTAATCCCGATTGAGTGGGCAAATTGCTGCAGCGTAACCGTGCCATATTTGTCGTCGTCATATTCGGGGAATTTGGACACCACATCCGCCGATGTTTTTCCGGGCCGCAGATTTTCCAGTCCCGCATACATGGAATCGTAAGTTTCGCGGTACAGGTCGATCTCCGCCTGGTTCATCTTCGCAGCGCACTTGTAGGTTCGCACGAAGTCGATGAAGTAGCCTCCGGGACCGACGGCATTGATGTCGACAATCAGCAGGTCGCCCTGTTGGATAATCTTGTCCGTCGCCCATCGCCGATACGGGCTGGTGTTGCCGCCTGAAGCGACGATGATGTCATAAATGATTTCGCAGCCCCGGGAGAGCATGAAATCGTGGACTTTGGCTTCAATCTGACGCTCGGTAACACCCGGCTTCAGCCAGTCATGCTTGACATGCCACATGGCGGCGTCGCCGATTGCCGCAGACATTTTCAATTGTTCGATTTCGTCGATTGTCTTGACGACCCGGGCCCGTGACATTGCCGGCCAGCCGTTCACGACTTTGATGCCGGCTTTTTCCATGGCATGCAGGGCTGGCATATCAAGGTTGTCAACGCCGATTTTTTCTTTCTCGACGCCGGCCTCTTTGAGCACTTCCAAAACGGAGGCTGTCATTTTATCGGCCATTTCACCGATAGCGCCTTCCGCCCACTGCCAGGTCATGGCCGGTCGTATGCGATCCTGCATCCACGGTAAGTCCAGCATGGCGTTGCGCATATCGGAGCCTGCCGTTTCAAACAGTACCGGCTCGCCGCCTCGGGGCAGAACTGCATATCGAATGTTGATATTGTATTTCCAGTTACCCTGATACGATCCCGTTATGTATCTGATATTGGCACCTGCAAACAGGACAAGGGCGCCAAGATCGTCTGCTTCCATTTCCGCACGCGCGCGTTCGAGGCGCTGCTGACGGAGCCTTTCATGATCCACACGATACTGCCAGTCCGCACCGTTAATGCTGTACATACGGCGAGGATTGGTCTGATGTTCCTCCTGGATAAAAGACGTATCGAGATCATAGCCAACACTAGGTTTGTCTGTTGCCATAGTTTCCTCCTATCGGGATTATCGGGCTGGTGTTAGTCAATTGAATTTCAAGAGTTGTTATAGCTCAATTTCGGTGTAGAGCAATGAGGATATGAGTATTTGGCACTGAATGTTGATCGGGTAGCGGGGAATGGGTCGTCCAATTGCAACCGGGCGGGATTTCACAATTACAAAGTA
>JBPCWG010000039.1:0-3400 GCA_051009705.1 Methyloligellaceae bacterium
AAAGAACTGGCGAGATGATCTTTGTTCGTCGCCAGACCTTTGGTAATCGTGTATACGGTTTCCTCGTCCATATCCTTGTGGGTGAACAGGGTATAGTCAAATTGTACGATATTTGTCGGTTCTTTGATGCCCGGCATTTTGGTGTCCGTTACATTCCGGATACTACCCGGAGGCGCTATTTTTTGCATACGCGCTACTGCTTCCGGAGAATCATCAAGGCTCAAATAGACAAATCCACCGCGCTTGCGCATTTGGGTGTTGACTTTACGGCTGGCGCCGGACCCAAGGCTAATCCAGGTTATGTCAACCTTGCCTTCGCCAAGAGCCTGAATGCCTTTTACAAATCCTGATACCGGAACCTTTTTGAAATCCGTATAAGAGAGCTTCCCGTTCGCAAGAGCGGACTCCATCCACGCCTCAATGGCCGTGAGCGACGTATACTCCGATGCGATACGTTTGCCTTTCAGTTTCTTAAGATCGTAGATGGATTTTATTCCCGTGTCGGCGGCAACGGCTATACCAGCTGCAAGAGGAAACATTCTGCCGATCATTCTCAAATTGGATTGTTTGCGATCCTTAAACGATCCCAGACCAGCTACAGCATGGTGTGCTTCCAGGGCATTGGTAAATCCGAAGTCAACCTCCCCACGGTTTACGATAGGGATATAAGTTGTTGAGCCACCCATGGGACGGGGGCGACCGGTAATACCATCAATTTTGGCTGTTACAGTCTTGGCAACCGCCAGTCCGGTCGCATAACCCAGACTTCCTTGAGGGTTAGTTGCAAATACCGCAACCTTGTCCTGGGCAATTGCAGCAGTCCCCATACTCATGGCAACTGCGGCGCCTATCATTGTTAATTTAGTAGCAAACTTCATTTAAGATTTCCTCCCTTAGTTAAGTTGCATGTCACAAAGTTAAAAGAAAAACACATCATTACGGAGCCTCGGTGGACAACTGCCGACTGTTCCGTACAGCAACATATTCCACAAAAGCAATCAGGAGACCGAGTATCACACCACCAATATTTAGAACAGGCGCGAATGAGAATGTTTCATACGGTAGCATGGCGGAAAGTCCGGCGAAGGCTAGTAGTACCCGGAACACAACGTTCAGCGGTCGCGTAAAATACCCGACAACAGCGAGTGAGGCCAAGTAAGTTCCAAGAACTGCGGTTGTTATATTGACGATTATGTCAACCGGTTCGCCAATCAATATTAGTGTTGGAGATAGTACAAACAGAAATGGTACAAAATATGCCGTCCAGCCAAATTTCATAGCGACGAGTCCTGTGACCATCGGATTGGCTTTTGTAATTGTGGCTGCAGCAAATGCCGCCAGCGCAATCGGCGGTGTAATCATCGACATCATACCGAAGTAGAGAATGAACAGGTGCGCGGGAATATCCGGGACACCAGCTTCGACAATGGCAGGTGCAATCAGTGCACCCAGCAAGACATAAATTGCCAATGTCGGCATTCCCATGCCTAAAACAATACAAATCACGGCACTGATCAGAAGAAGAATTACTATATTGTTGCCTGCCAGTTCTGTGAGCGAGAATGTCAGGGCAAAGCCGAGACCTGTCAGATTGAGAATACCGATAACAAATCCTGCAGTGGCAACGATCATCAGCAGTTCTATAACCAGATGACCCGTACTTCGGAATACGTCGAACAATTCGGACAGAAGAAGTTTTTTGCCGTTGTATGGTTTGAAAAATGCAATCACTAGTGTCGCTGAGGACCAAATTGCTGCACGTTGTGGCGGAAGATTGAGTTCAAACAGCGTATAAATCAATACTGCAAACGGAATAACGAAATGCCAACCCTCCCGCAATACGGTCCCCGCCTTCGGCATGTCCTGTTCGACGAATTTGATGTTGTCCCGCGCCGCTATCAGGTCGACTTGCACAAATACTGCGAGATAATAGAGGACCGAAGGAACCAGTGCTGCCAGAGCAATTTCCGCATAGGGAATTTCCAGAAACTCAGCCATCAGGAAAGCCGCAGCTCCCATGATGGGTGGCATGAACTGTCCACCAGTGGAAGCGATGGCTTCGATTGCTCCGGCATGCGTCGCCCTGTATCCGGCCTTACGCATCAGTGGGATCGTCATGATGCCGGTTGTCACTACATTGGAAATAGCAGTTCCTGAAACCGTACCAAACAGTGCGGATGCCACAACGGATATTTTAGCAGCGCCTCCTCGTCTTCTTCCAACTGTGGCCATGGCGAGGTCAGTGAAAAACTGTCCGCCACCCGCTTTAAACAGCAACTGACCAAATAGAATAAACATAATGACAATAGTGGTTCCTACCTGGAGAGGAATACCGAAGAGGGCATTGGGATTGAATCCCATATTGATGGCCAGTTCCCAGAGCGCGACTTTTGTGCCAACCAGCGGTCCAGGCACAAGGTGTCCAAGCGGGGCGTAGATAATAAAGACTGCCGCAACTCCAAGCATCATGTATCCCGCGGATCTGCGCAGACCGTCAATGACGAGGACCATGACGATGGCTCCCAGCGTCACAGCAAAGATTGTGCTGCCACCCAAGCCAAACTCACGGAGATAAAGAAAATTGAATGAAATATAGGTCAGTACAGCGAGAGAAAGAGCCGCCAGTAATAAGTCATACCAGGGGACGTGACCATCTGGCTCGCGATTAATCCGAACGGACAAAAATACAACGGCCAGAGCCAGGCCCATTATGAACGCGTAATATTGCTCCTCGACAAAGGCAAAACCAAACCACTCAAAAAAGTCAATATTCCACAACAGCGCTGCAAACGTCATAAACGCTGCGAGCCACTGCCATAGAGATTTGATCCAAGGCTGTATTGTTCCGGCCCCCGAGGGTTCACTTTTTCCCATATTTTCTGACGGATTGTTCAATATTGCTCCGTTTGCTGTGGTCGGTGAAGACCCCGGTCAGGGTTTATTTTAGTTGACCTAACGGAATATACTAACTCACTTTCATTTGCATCCCTAAACTCAGTTACCAAACTTATATTCATAGTTAAATTAGAAAAACGCATAAGAATTTTCTGAACCGACGGGAGGAGATAATCATAACCGTGCTCAAACCGCACACGATTTCAAGTCTCAACGGATCGTCTGTGATCTCGAATCAAACAGGTCAATGGATGTCGATGAAATTTGATGCAGTGCAATATGCTTGTTGAGCTTTCATCGTAGTAGATTTTTCAATTGATTGATGCGGGAACATTTCGGCCCTTGGAGGCGTTCCAATGAATCGATACTATGGCCCGGAAATTAATATGAAACATCACAATTGAGATTCGGCCATGCGTATATTAGACATCCGCGAAAAAGCGATTGAACTCAAACTCAATATGCGAAATGCCGTGTTTTCATTCGACACGATGACCACTTCCAT
>JBPCWG010000040.1:0-8576 GCA_051009705.1 Methyloligellaceae bacterium
CTATCGAGGGCAACAAGTTTTAGCGATGTCATAGTGGCAGGCACCGATTCATAAAGAGCTTTTAAGCCCGAAAACTGCAATTTATCCGACAGAAATCAATCCAAACGCATGTCCCGGACCAAATTGCCAGATGTTATGGCAGGCCCGGTCCGATCTTTTCCCTAGGGGCATAGAAGAATGCGGGAATTTGTCAAGCTCTGGTGCAAGCTCAGGTGCTTAATCGCTCAATTATGGCCCCGCACTCGCCCAGTTTTTCTTCAATTCTCTCAAAACCGCGATCCAGATGGTAGACCCGGTTTATAACGGTCTCGCCATCAGCCACAAGGCCGGCAATGACCAGGGAAACGGAGGCCCGCAAATCTGTGGCCATGACCTGCGCTCCACGCAGTGATTTCACCCCGGTAATGGTCGCCGTGTCGCCCGTCAATTCAATATCGGCGCCGAGGCGGGCGAGTTCCTGAACATGCATGAAGCGATTTTCGAATATGGTTTCACGAATAACGGATGTCCCCTCCGCTTTCGTGACCAGACCCATCAGCTGAGCCTGCAGGTCTGTCGGAAATCCGGGATATGGCTCGGTTTCGATATTCGTGGGTTCAAGAGTACCACCATTGCGACTGATCTTCAGACCTTCGGGTTGCGCGGTCACCGACACACCTGTTTTTCTGAGGACATCGAGAGCCGAGGAAAGGAGGTCCGGATTTGCACCTTCCAGGAGGACCTCACCGCCCGTAGCGGCGACGGCCATGGCATAGGTCCCCGTCTCAATGCGATCCGGCAGCACCGTGTGAACAGCACCTTCCAGCTCTGGCTTACCCTGAATGTGCAGGGTCGATGTTCCGATGCCCTCTATCTGGGCACCCATTTTCACCAGGCAATTGGCCAGGTCCACAACTTCCGGTTCACGCGCGGCATTTTCTATGACCGTTTCACCACGGGCGAGGCTGGCGGCCATCAGCACGTTATGGGTCGCACCGACAGATACTTTCGGGAAAATTACGCGTCCGCCCTGCAAGCCTTTGGGGGCACTGGCGACCACATAACCGCCTTCCAGTTCAATATCCGCCCCCAGGGTTTTGAGCCCCTGGAGGTGCAGATCCACGGGCCGTGTTCCGATCGCGCATCCCCCGGGCAGAGAGACCCGCGCCTCGCCACAGCGGGCGATAAGGGGTCCGATGACCCAGAAACTGGCGCGCATCTTGGACACCAGTTCATAGGGCGCCGTCGTGTCGAAAATATCCCTCGACTTGATATGATAGGTATCGCCGATCCGCGGCTGGCCGGGCCGCCGGCCGTCAACGGCAACGTCGGTGCCATGATGCCTCAAGATCCGCAGCAGGAGATGGACATCGGCGAGATTCGGAACGTTTTTCAGGGTGAGTGTATCACTGGTCAGCAAGGAAGCGATAAGCAGGGGGAGTGTTGCGTTCTTGGCTCCACTGATGGGAATGGTGCCCTTCAATTCACTGCCCCCGACAATACGAATTCTATCCATGGATTACCTGTCTTATCAATATGGTCGCAATCTATCCCGGTGGCTGTATCTGCTTGTCCAATAGGGAATTGTTTTGTGCGGCCTCAAGATTGGCTTTGATTCTGCTAATTATAATGCATTTTTCTGTCTTGGAACACGGGGGCAGAATGCGATCCCAGGCCCCGAAAAACTTGGTGCACTCGTTACATTGCTATTGTTTAAATTGCTATTTTGGCAACATTAGTCTGTAGGCGCGGGTCGAACAAGTTGAATCTCGGCTTCCCAATGGCTTTCTGATGTCCCGGCGCCGGCCTTCGAAAATCATGTTTTCCGGTTCCTTTCAGCGTCATCTGCGCCGGGAACTGCCGCACCCGTTTTCGAGACCTGGCGATTTTCCGGTGTTTTTTTTCTTTTCCGAAGATTCTCCCGGAGCGCCGCAGCCAAGCGCTCTTTTCGGCCTGTGTCTTTGGAGGCGTTTCCGGAATTTGCCATATTTATTTTCCCGAAATTGATAAATTGGAGCCCAGGATGCTGTCTCGCGGAAGTTGTAATCACAATAGCACAGTTTTGGAAGAGTGGTCTTGTTTACATTGAGGAAATTCACCTTTCCCAACCATTGGTTTCTGTCCTAAGCTGACGAGCGAAAAACGAACGTCGTTTTCGAAAGCCACCGCAAGAGAGTGGATTTTTTTTGAAACCATAAGCTAGGTAGGAATATGCCAGAATCCCTGAACCAGAGTGCGCTGCACTACCATCGTTATCCCAGACCGGGAAAAATTTCCGTGCAGCCGACCAAGCCGCTCTCCAACCAGCGGGATCTTTCCCTGGCTTATACACCGGGAGTTGCTGAAGCCTGCAGAGAAATTGTCAAAGATCCCGGTGAGGCATCGCAGGTTACCGCACGTGCCAACCTTGTGGCCGTCGTAACCAACGGAACCGCGGTTTTGGGCCTCGGCGCAATCGGGCCACTCGCTTCAAAACCGGTGATGGAAGGAAAAGGGGTTCTCTTCAAAAAGTTTGCCGGCATCGACGTGTTCGACATCGAGATCGACGCAACCGACCCGGAAAAGATGATCGAGATCATCGCCGCACTTGAACCTACATTCGGGGCGATCAATCTCGAGGATATCAAGGCCCCGGAATGCTTTCAGATCGAGTCCGCACTCAAGGAGCGCATGCAAATTCCGGTGTTCCATGATGATCAGCATGGAACGGCAATTGTTGTTTCCGCAGCTGCGCTCAATGGACTGCGGCTTGCCGGAAAGTCAATTGAAAATGTGAAAGTCGTTTCAACCGGCGGCGGCGCGGCAGGCATCGCCTGCCTCAATCTGCTGATGAAGCTGGGGTTGAAACGGGAGAACGTCTATCTATCTGATCATATCGGTGTCGTATATGAAGGCCGGACAAAGGATATGACGGATGCGAAGCAGGCCTTCGCCCAGAAAACCGAAGCGCGACACCTGGAGGAGATTTTCGACGATGCAGATCTTTTCCTGGGACTTTCCGCCGGCGGAATTGTCTCCAAGGAGATGGTCGGGAAAATGGCTCCGAATCCGATCATCCTGGCACTTGCCAATCCCAGTCCGGAAATCTTGCCGGAAGATGCACACAGTGTCCGGGACGATGTGATTATGGCCACGGGCCGTTCGGACTATCCCAATCAGGTCAATAATGTCATCTGCTTTCCCTATATTTTTCGTGGCGCCCTTGATGTCGGGGCGACGGAAATCAACGATGCGATGATTGAAGCCGCGGTTCATGCCATCGCCGACCTGGCGCGTTCAGGTAGTTCGGATATTGCAGCGGCGGCCTATGGGGGTACGTCGCTGACATTCGGCCGAAACTATCTCATTCCCCGACCATTTGATCCGCGACTCGTTGTCGAAGTTCCCAGTGCCGTGGCCGCAGCGGCCGTGGATGCAGGGGTCGCAGCGCGACCCATCGTCGATTATTCAAATTATCGCGATGAGCTCTATCGGTTTGTCTACCGAACGGGGCTGGCCATGCGGCCGATCTTTGAGCAGGCGCGGGACAACCCGCGGCGAATTGTTTTTGCCGAGGGAGAAGATGAAAGGGTCCACTACGCCCTTAAGGCGGTTCTTGAGGAAAGACTGGCGGAACCCATTCTTATCGGCCGACCGCAGGTCGTACAGTCGCGGCTTGAGCGTATCGGGCTTGACCTGATTGTCGGCAAGGACTTCGAAATCGTCAATCCGGAAAGCGACGACAGATATTGGGATTACTGGAATCACTATCTGGAAAAAGCCGGTCGCCGTGGTGTCACCCCTGATATCGCCCGGACGCGTGTCAGAACAGACGCCACAGTCATCGGTGCGGTGATGATTGACAGAGGTGAAGCTGACGGAATGATTTGCGGATCCATTGGCAGTTATCCCGATCACCTCTGTCAAGTTCAGGATATTATCGGCCTGGCTCCCGGAGTCGAAACGCCTTCGAGCCTGGCCCTGATGATCCATAACTCGGGGCCCATATTCCTGACGGACTGCTATATCGGTGAAGATCCCACCGTGGATCAAATCGTCGAGCAGACGCTTCTGGCATCGGAAGAAATGCGACGCTTCGGTGTTGAACCGAATGTAGCTCTACTTTCGCATTCGACATTCGGCAGTCGAGAATGCAAAAGTGCGAAAAAAATGCAGGCGGCGTTAAAAATTTTACAGGAGCAGAGCCCGGATCTGATGGTCGACGGGGAAATGCAGTCCCATATCGCCCTGTTGCCCGATCTTCGCGAAAATCAGCTGCCCAACAACAGGCTCGATGGCAAGGCGAATCTTCTCGTGTTTCCGAATCTTGATTCCGCTAATATTGGTCTCAATCTCATCCGCACACTTGGAGATTCCCAGATTGTCGGTCCCATTCTCCTGGGCCTGAACAAGCCTGCTCATATAGCCAGTCCGACAGTAACAGCCCGGGGACTAGTGAATATGTGCGCCCTCTCCGCGGCCGAAGCAAACACCGGTTTTTCGCACAACCTCAGGCGTAACCAAAGGGTGTAACGAAAAACCGGATTTTACTTTCATGAATTCAGCACACTCAATTTACGAGCGTGTTCGTGAAAGGGATATGATCCTGGTCACAAAACTAGAGCGGAGTTGGCGATTTAGGAGGCCAGCTCACGGGTTCACTGTACGGTTTTTCAAGACGTGCATAGACTTCTGCTCTTGAGATGCCGATGTCGGCGAGCAGGCGGTCATCGAGCGTGGACAGATGTTCCAATGCTGCACGTTTTTCCCGAAACTCGATCCAGTTATTCAC
Organism: Methyloligellaceae bacterium; assembly: GCA_051009705.1. GTDB lineage: Bacteria > Pseudomonadota > Alphaproteobacteria > Rhizobiales > CAYWUX01 > JANQOC01. The sequence continues at coordinate 4,751 of JBPCWG010000040.1, forward strand.
TTTTTGTCCGACGAACGCGACGAGGGATGACCAAAGCGATTTTCTGGAATCATCAAGTCGTTTGTTTTGCTGATCCGGCTCAACACCTTTGGGTGTGAACGGACTTTGAAGAGCCTGAGTTGTCATTTTTCAACCTCCAAGGTCGTAAGGAGTTATCTTGAACCGGTATATGGAAGTATTTTACCCGGCTCACCAGACCCGTTTCGGCAGAGCAGCTATGTTTGCAGGACATGGCAAGGAAGCAGAATTTGTGATTTTGACAATGATAAAGTGAACAGAAAACATTCTTGCAAATCAAGATAATCAGCTCGCCTGCAAATTTATCCCAAGTCCAGGAGGGTTTGCGGAATAATATTAAACATTATATATTGAAAATAATATATGTAATTGAATTTTGGTTGTTGATTAAAAACTACAGCATATTGAATGAGATTAATATAAACAGTAATAATACTTATTATATTGAATATATTTTGGTTCTGTAATTCTTAATACATTATTGTTCGGTGTCGATATGTCTTTGCTGACTTTCCTCCCCTGCGTTCGACGACAGATGCTTTTTTCTCCCAGACACATGAGGTGGCCGTTCCCGCGGGCAGTTTTTTTTGCAATGTCTGTACTCATCCTGATGGCGTTCCATGGGGAAACTGCACAGGCTCAGATATTCGAACAATTCGGATTCGAAAGTGTACGGACGGTATCGTCTCCTGCACCGTCGGTCCAGTATGGCCTGCAGAACCTCACCCGCAGGTCACGTGCCGACGATGCCCTCTCTTTTGTCACGACAGGAATGAGTCATGCCGTTCCATCCGGTCTGATGGAGTTAGGCAAGCGCATTGGTGACGGTGCGGCACTTGACGGCGACGGGGAAGTCTTTTCGCTGCCGCCGGCGGAACTGCAAATGTGGGGGCAGGGATTTGGAGCCGTGCGCGATATTGAAGGAAGTAAACTTGTCGGCGCATCAACGCAATCCTATGCCGGTATTGTCACCGGGATTGACCGTCGTGTCTCCCCAAACCAGCACATGGGGACCTTGTGGGGGGCGGTGACCATGACTCAGGAATTCGACGACTATCATCGTAAAACTGAATGGAGCACATACTTCACCGGTATCTATAATCGCCTGCATACATCCCAGTCCGCACTCGACATTGTGTTTCTGGCAGGTTGGACTCACAAGGAAAGAGAACGAAAAATCTTTCATCGCCGCACCCATGAATTCATGAAAAAAGTACGCGGAGAGAATGACGGTCTGCTGGTCTCCGTCGAAGCCGCTCTCACCCATGACATGGGTATTCTCGGGCTGGTGGGGCAAATAAAGGGGCGTTACGCCGCCAACTTTTTTGATGACTTTGATCAACCGGCCGGACAGTCGGAGGGGCAACAAGGCGCGGCGACGTCCGGGGGACGGGTGCAGCTGGCACAGGGACGGCTGGAAATCTCCCGACCGTTCAGATGGGCAAATTCCGTTGCCAAAAAACAGAACTTATCACCCTATCTCGGGCTAGACTACCGCCATAGCATTGATGGTTTATGCAGCGATCCCCGACTGTACGCAGAGGGGACCCGGCTGGATTTCACCGAAACACAAGACGATCTTCTGGCCATTCTTGGTGTTCGCTACGGGGCCTAGTTCGGTGATTCGTTCTCTCTCAATATGGATATCGAACAGCAGTTTTCGACGGACTTCGCACCGGCAACCATTGGCAGCATCGGTGGGGTCTGGAAGTTTTAGGCCGTCTCACGTCAATAATTTTATTTGTGATGCTTATAACAATATCGAATGGTCGTACTGTGCAATTCAAATTGTCGAAGGGTGATCCCGCGCAATAGTATCTCTTGATGAATTCAACCGGCGAGATTGCATTTTAACGAGAAAACAATTTGCCCAAAAATCGTGCTGGTACACGGATTTAGAACAGTATAGCATTTCTGCATACAAAACGATATTGTTGTACTCAAATTGCCAACCGGAGACCCGGTTTCGCGGATCTCGCTGGTACCTCAAGGCTCAGGTGCCCGAATATGCGATATCAGGGGCTCAGGACGGGCAATGAAAGCAAATAAAAGCAATAATAAGAGCATCATTGAATCCAGGGAGGAATAGAGATGAAATATTGCAAATTGATTTCCGTTTCGGCAGTCGCGCTGGGACTGGCCTTGTCTTCGGCGAATGCCGCCGAGGTCAAGCTGAATTTCGGCCACTTCATGTCGCCGAAACATCCGATGCATCGGGGGGTATTTGTTCCCCTGGTGAAAAAAGTCAAGGAAGCCTCCAATGGCGAAATAAACATCAAGATTTTTGACAGCGGCAAGCTTGGAAAAGGTCCGGTGCAGCAGTACAAACGCATCAAGGAAGGGGCTTTTGATCTTGGGTTTGGTGTGCTTGTTTACACCCCGACACTCTTCCCCAAAACGATGCTGGCGGGTAAACCGGGGGTCGGCTCATCCGCGGAAGCCGTCGCGCGACAGATCTGGAATGTCTACAGTGCCCATTTACAGGATGAGTTCGGGGAAGCCAAACTCCTAGGTCTCTGGGCAAACTGGCCGGCGGTTCTGATTACCAAGAAACCCGTTCGCACCCCGGCAGACATTAAAGGTCAGATTATCCGAACATCTTCGGCGTTTGATGCTCCCCAGATCAAAGCCTGGGGTGGTGTGCCGGAACAGATTTCGGTGACACAAACCTATGATGCGTTCCAGAAAGGCACGGTTGACGCGGTGTTTATTGCACCGGCTGCCCTGTACCGACCCTGGAATCTGCACGAACCCGGAAACTATGTGACCGTCGGAATGAAAAGCCCGGCTTCTATTTTCTACTTAATGGCCAATAAGGACAGTTGGGCCAAGCTTTCGAAGAAACATCAGGAAGTTCTTGAAAATGCCACCGGCCAAGAATTCTCGATCAATGCGTCAAAAGTCTGGGGCAAAGCCGACGCTGCGGCTTTCGAGAAGCTGAAAACGCAAAAGGGAATCGAAGTCATCAATCTGACCGCCGATCAAGCTGCGGCTTTTGACAAAATAACGGATCAGGTTGTGAACTCCGAAGTTGACAAGGCCCAGTCCCAGGGGATCCCTGCCCGCGAAATCTTCGGGAAGCTGACGAACTAGCGCCTTACACAGCACAATTCCCTTGAAGGAAGGCTCAATGCAAGAAGAGACACCCAAAGGGAGTGCTAAGCTGCTCGATAGGTTTGATCAGTTCCTGAGAGGAATTGCTCTGTGGATCGGGGGAATGTTACTTTTCCTGATGGTTGCTCTGACAGTCTCCCATGTTGTCGGGCGCTATATCTTCCGGTCACCTATCGAGGGCTTTGTCGATTTGGGGCAATTGATGCTGGTTCTGGTTGTCTCATTTTCAATTGCTTACAGCGGTCGAACCGGCGGACAAATTTCCGTCGAGCTTATCGACAGCCTTGTCAGCCCGCTGGTGCTGAAGCTTATTGAAATCCTGGTCCGCCTGGCCGGCTTTACCATAATATCGATACTGACGATCCGTCTCTTTCATGACGGGCCGAAAGCCGCGGAGAACGGGGAACAGACCACGAGTCTCGGCATATCCTTTGAACCCTTCTTCTATTTTCTGGCCTTTGGAATGGCGCTCTATGGCCTGGTCCTGATTGCCGAAGCCATTTCTCTTATCAAGAACAGAAATATAGGCCGTGAACAGGCCCTGTTGTTCGGGAGCAAAGATGATGGATCTCTCTGACGCTCAAATCGGATTTCTCGGCCTTCTGTTCCTGTTCGTTCTGCTGCTGCTTCGCATGCCTGTCGCCATAACGATGCTGATTGTCGGCTTCGTCGGATCTTTCTGGATTACGGGGAC
>JBPCWG010000041.1:0-6451 GCA_051009705.1 Methyloligellaceae bacterium
CAATCAAGCGCTCTAACCAACTGAGCTACAGCGGCACAAGGGAGTTATCGTGCTCAAATATCCGTTGTTCTGAGCTCCGTCAATAGAAGATATGTTCCATAAGGCTCATTTTTCTCATTCGGTTTCAGCAGCTTATTTGGATCGAGTCTTTTTGGCAGACTTTTGAATGAGTTCCGTCATCTTTTTGGTTTGATCCAGATAGCTCTTCATTTGCGACTGCGCATATTCGCTCTGAAGCTCCAGAGCTTCTTTCAAGTCCTTTGCCTGAACCAGTTTGTTAGCCAGTTCGAAGCTGGCATCGAGGTTCGCCTGGGTGAATTCAATTGTCTGCTCGTGGACTTTTTTGGCGCTGTTGGACATGACATCGGTCGATTGAGTCAGCGCTGACTGAGCCTCCTGCATCGCCTTCATCATTTTGTCATAAGCTTCTTGTGCCTGATCGATACTTTTTTCCGCCATATCCCTCATAGATTCGGGTATTTCGAACTCTTTTGAATTCGACATGAGAATGCTCCATTTTACGGGTCAAATCGGTTTCATACCAGAATTGACGATATAAATTTCAACCAACCCAAGATAACGAATGTACTTTGAGCGCCACACAAAAATAAAGGTTTTTCAAGTATATTTTCTGACGCTAGACGTGAACGCTCGTTATCGGTTATTTATAATAAAGTAAAATTTTGTGGTCGTCCAAACCCACATTAAGTTTTTATGAAAAGAAAAACTCCTTCTTCTATCAAGAACACTCTTTTCAATGGCCTATTTGATTGATCCCGGACCGCCAGAGTCTTTTGAATACCTCGCCAATACAGAGCAACCCGCCTGGATTTGGGATACGGGTCGTCTTAAATTTGTATGGGCCAACAAAGCCGGGTTGGAATTTTGGAATGAAGTGGATGTGGATTCACTGAGCTCCCGTTATTTTGACAGGGCAATGCCAGGTATTCAGTTGATCAGACTTCTTGGCAGTCGCAGTCTGCAGGCCGATTCGGAAGAACATAGTTTCGTGTTCTGGACAGATTCGGGAACGCAAACCATGAATTGTCGGTGCACGCGGGCAGAAATCGCCCCGGACATGACCGGTTTGCTTCTTGTCGCGGATAAAAAATTGCAGAGCAAGCGGCAAGACATTCCGGATAATTCCAGGGAACTTCAATTGTCATCAGTAGAAGCCGCTGCTCATTCCCGCCTTAGGCGTGCCTTACAAAATGAACAAACCGATGAAGATTATAAGGCCGACGACAATAATGCGGCCTGGACCGGTAGCCGTCCGGCAAATGACTTAACAAACCAGGAAGATCTGGAGACGCTCAATAAAATCGCGTCAATTATTCAATCTTCGGACAAACTGAAAGACAATCCTGACAGTTCCACCCTCCCGGCAATATCCGGAACAGGAAAGCAAAATGATCCCTTCCGTGAGGATCATTCATCTTCCAAAGACATGCAATCGCCGACTGGCATTTTACACGGTGGAGGTGGGTCACCTCACGAAAACATAGAGAACGTAGATCTGTTAACCCAGGTCAATCATGAAATCCGCACACCTCTGAGCTCGATCATCGGGTTCGCCGAAATCATGAAAGATGAGCGATTTGGTCCGGTGTCAAATCCCCGGTACAAGGAATACCTGCAAAACATTTATGACAGTGCGCACCACGTCCTGAGTCTGGTGAATGATATTCTCGATCAATCGAAGCAAGGCGCGGAGGATACCAAACCCGACTTAGATGCCGTAGATCTGAACACTCTCGTCAATCAATGTGTCGGCTCTATGCTTCCTCAAATTCGCGACAAGCAAATATTTGTTCGTCCCGTTTTATCTCAATGGATTCCCAGTATTCGAGCCGACGAACGAAGTATCAAACAGATATTATTCAACCTTCTTTCCAATTCTATCAAGTTTACCGATCCGGGCGGGCAAATATTCATATCCACACTTCAGTCCGATAGTGAAAGCATCACACTACAAGTTGCGGATACAGGCATTGGCATGACGGACGATCAAATAAAAGAAGCCTTGAAACCATTCGGACAGATCAGCGCTTCAGATGGTACCGCTCCTGGAACAGGATTGGGTTTACCAATTACCAAATCTCTCGCCGAGGCGAATGGAGCTAAATTCCATCTGAGCAGTTCTCCAGATGACGGGACATGTGTCGAGATAAAATTCCCAATTCCCTCAAGCGACGACACTAACACCTAGATCTACCTGAAGCGAAATTAACTTGTAGCTTAATCATCTGAACAATTGTTCCCCTTTCCGGCACAAGTCCAAAGCTATTGATTTTTCTTTGAAATTAAGTGATGCACGTCTTTAATTCACTACAATTATTTTCTAATCTGTTGAGATCTTCATCTAACTCTTCAGTAGGGCCCCATGTTCCTTATCAATCGAAATTCCGTCATCGTTCATATCTGGCTGATTGTTGCAGCCTGTTTCGTTGCTCATTCGGTTCGGGCACAAACTCCGGACAATGGTTTTACGGAATCCGATCAGAATACCAATCTGCCTGATGAGACCGAAGAAACAAAGAGCAGGGAAACACCTGACATTAGTTTGTCAGAACCGGAAAATTCGCTAGCTGATACGGGTTCGGATCCAGAGACAATTAAAGAGGACAAACTCAGGATCGTTACCTGGGGTGGGGCCTATCGGAAGTCCCTGGACAATGCGTTCTTCGAACCCTTTTCGGACAAGTCGGGAATTAAGATAGATGTCGTTGAGTACAAAGGACGTTCGCTATTGCCTTCACCCACCAATTCCAAAGGTCTTGCGGATCTGGATGTCGCCAACTTATCTTCTTATGAAGTTCAAAAATCATGTGAACTCGGATTGATCGCAGAAATAGATCCCGATCTGTTCACGCAACAAACAAAAGATTCGAACACAGAATCTGATTTTTTGTCAGCCGGTATTCATAAGTGCGGTGTTGGAAGTTTCGCCTGGTCATTGGCGATAATATTCGACAAAACACAAATCAAAAGGAAACGAGAACCAAATTCACTCAAATCGTTTTTCAATATTAAGAGATTTCCCGGGAAAAGGTCCTTGCCGGAAGGACCGAAATATAATCTAGAACTCGCCCTGCTAGCCGACGGCGTATCTTCCGGCGAAGTTTACTCAACCTTGGGAACGGAAGAAGGTGTCGCTCGCGCATTTGCCGTATTGGACAAAATCAAAGATCATCTTGTCTGGTGGAAAAAAGCAGATGAACCCTTTACGCAACTGGCTAACAAAGAGGTTGTCTTCGCAACAGCATATTCAGGTCGTATCTTCAATAACATTTCGAGGAAGCGGTTGCCGATCAAAATAATCTGGGATCGACAGATTTACGACACCCTGTTTTGGTCTATCGCCAGCGATACTACAAATAAGGATCTGGCCCTGGAATTTATCAAGTTTGCGACAACTCCGAGACAGCTGGCAAAACTGACCATGCAGTATCCTTATGGTCCCCTTCGCAAGTCTGCAATTGACCATATTGGCCTTCACAGCGCGGCTAAGATTGATCTCGTCCCGTTTATTCCGACCCATCCGACAAATTTCAAGACCGCAATTCAACTCGACAGTATTTGGTGGAAAGAGAATGGTAATCGTATGTCGGAGCTTTTTTCGTCATGGTTGAATGGTAATTCTGAGACAGAGGAAAATATCGAATAACTGCAGCTCTTTTGCGAATTTGGAATATTTGTTCTACTCTATTCACGCTGAATTCTCAGGCAACCTTCAGATACATTTGCGTGATATTTTCTAAGATTAGTGTCAACAGAATGCACGAAAATGGCGTTGGAATTCATTATCCTGTAGCCCTCCCACAACAGGTTTTGTTCGTCTAAATCAGGTACCCGTTTGAAGGTGCCTGCGTATGTGTTGAGATAGAATTTAATTTCAGTTTCTTCGGGGAATTTCGAGCACTGATCTAACCATCTGTGGATCATACATAAACTTCAATCTGCGCAGGAACGGATCCCGATTGTCCAATTGCAGAGTAACGGAAACATTCATGCGATGTCCTCGATCCATCTCATTGGTGATCAAATTGCAGCCCGAATATTCCAGAAAAAAAGTTAATTCAATTCGATAGAGTGCATTGAAAAAAGAAGTCAGAAAAGCGAAACTGAGGTCGATGCAGCGGGGCGATGCTCTTGCGGGGACTTAATTGCCAGACCCAAGGTCTGGTATAGAGCGAGCCTCGCTGCAGGCTCGCCCTTCAGCTCATATTCTTTGTTATCAAGTAAAATAGCTTCCAAATACTGTAACTATTTGGATGTGTTCCAATATTTGTGTTTAATTAGATTTCCAATTCGTTTAAATAACCGTGGTTTGCGAACAATACCGCCGATTGAAACTCAAAATTTCCAACTTTCTATTCGATGATCACCTAATATCAAGATACCCGATAATAACGAAAAGACCGGATCAATAAGCTGTATTGCGAAGTCTAAGTCACCTGGAGTTTGATATGCCCTTGGAAGATAAATGGTTATGGTTAGCAATTTTCATTTCTGTTTATTTTCTGATCAGTTTGTATTGGTCCATCAGGGGTGCAATCTTTTCCAAGACACCGGCCCAGTATTTCCTGGATGACCGCTCGACGCCTCACTGGATCACGGCACTTGCACTGACAGTAGCATCGTTCTCCGCGATCAATCTTCTGGCGCACCCTGCCCTTGTTTACAAAGGCGGATTCCAGTACGGGTTCCTGGCATTTTATGCCATTGCCGTTCCTCTTACAGGGATCTTGTTCTTTAAGCGTCTGTGGACTTTAGCCAAGAGGTTTGGATTCATCACTCCTGGAGAAATGTTATCGACCTATTTCCAGAGCCCAATCATCAGATTATTCACGGTATTGGTCGCCATAATAGTCTGCCTTCCTTATCTGGCCTTGCAACTGCGTGCGTCAGGATTTTTGTTCAGCCATCTGACAGATAACGCCCTGCCATTTGATTTGGCACTTTATATCTTCGCTTTCATCCTGTTCATCTATACGGCTATTGGCGGATTGCGCGCGATTTCACGCATGGCTGCCCTTCAATGCCTGCTCTTCATTTTTGGAATTTTGGCTATTGGCGGCACCGTATTCTATTTTATCGGTGACTATGCGACATTCAGTAAAGGTTTAGTCGCCCTTATTGAAACTGATACCCAGCGAACAGCCGAAGGCTACAGCCATTTCATGTCATTGCCTTCGGGATTTGGTTCGGAAAATCCCGTTGCGAGTTTCACCGGTCAAGGCTGGTCCGCCGTTCTCCTGATGAGCCTTATGCTGGGATTTCTGGGCATTCAGGCGACACCCAACTTCGTAATGCTTGCATGCTCGAGTCGACAACCAACGCCTTTTTCGACACACCAGGTTTGGATGTCGGCGATACTTATAGGTGCATTGCTGACAATATTGATGGTTTTCATAGGTATCGGAAGCCATTTACTGGGGGCCAATTCCGAACTTCTGTTGAAACGGCCGGATCTCATCAACAATGAAATCGGATTCGCACTGCAGGCAAATGGCGTTGATACTTTGGAAGATGCCAGGGGAGGAATTTTTGCACTCGTACCCTACTTGATCAATCTATTGGCTGACCAGGCACCGTGGCTGGTGGGATTGATTGCGATCTGTGTTTTGTCCGTATTGCATGCGACGAGTGCCGTATTTTTATTTACAACAGGCAGCCTTGTCTCACGGGATATATTGACGGGCATCCTTGGTCTAGGTTTTAGAGGCCAAAAAAACTGGGCGCGTATCGCTATGTTTTTTCTGACAATCGGTGCGGTCTATCTGGCGGCTCAACCAATAAGTCTTATGATGGGATTAATCAGTCTGGCATTGGGAATGACCTTGCTCATGTGGCCGTCGCTTTTGGCGGTTTGCTACATACCCTGGTTCACCAGATTGGGTATTATATCGGGTTTCATAACCGGGTTTGTTACGACCCTCCTCACTGAACCGATGGGTCAGGTATTTCTTGCAAGTTTTGAGGTTTCGGTTCCCTGGCAGCCATGGCCACTTTCGATTCATTCCGCGGTCTGGGGATTGATTATGAACCTTTTTACTGTCGTCATGGTTTCAGCAATATCCCAGACCCGCCCACACTTTGATCGCCATATGATTTATCATCATTATTTACGCAAACACACAGGCGTGACTTCAAACCGAAAAACACTCATTCCACTGGCTTGGATTGTCGGCCTCGTATGGTTCTTTTTTGGAGCCGGTCCCGGTGCCGTGCTTGGCAACTGGATTTTTGGAAACCCGCAAAAATCTGAAAACTGGATTTTTGGAATCCCTTCACTTTGGGCCTGGCAAATTGCCTGGTTTATATTCGGCGTGTTTTTGGTCTGGCTGTTGGCTAAGCGAATCGGACTTTCTGACTCTCAGGAGAGCGATGTTTCTGCTTTTGCGGATGACTTCAGTCAGCTCAAACCCCAGTTCTCGCCACACAGTTA
>JBPCWG010000042.1:0-2907 GCA_051009705.1 Methyloligellaceae bacterium
ATCAACAATACTGGAGAATGTGGATCGGGTCAGATGGCGGCGCACCACACCGATACGACCGTAACTAAAGGCAAACATAAGGCAGGCGCCAATCAATCCCAGGGCAACTCCCAATAGATAACCGGCGTATACGATAACCAGCATGATAGCGAGCGCCAGGACAAAGTCAGTCCACGACCTCAGAGTCGGAGATTGCAGCAGTGCCTGGTTCAGAATGACAAGCCCGAGATATGTCAACAATCCCCCGAGAATCGGCTTAGGAACCAGCATTGAAACTTCCGAACCGATCAACAGGATGACACCGCAAAACAGTGCTGCAAACATGCCCGACAATCGGGAGACGGCTCCTGCCTCTGAAATAAGAACGCTGCCGTTCAGGGAGAGATTCCCAGCGACACCGCCGAACAGGGCCGCAACCATGTTGCCAAATCCGTTGGTACGAAGTTCACTGTCCAGGTCTGTCGTCTTGCCTTTTGAAACTTCCAGGCTAGATACATCCAGCAGCATCGATATTGCGGTTACACCGCAAACGGCTCCAATTTCCACTGAATTTCTAAGGATGCTGACCCAGTCAATGCCATGCTGGGCAATGGCCGCGACCGGGGACCAGAACGTGAAATCATCCTGGTTGGCGAGATACCATCCTTCGCTCACACCTGCCGGAGCCCAGGGACCGAGCAAATAAAGGTCAAGACCGGCTACTGCCAGAAAAAAGCAAACGGGTAGAACAAGGAAACTTTTGGTCTTGATGCGCACAAGGAAAATCAGGACGGCGAAACCGAGACCCACGGCAATCTTAAGGCCGTGCTCCAGACTAAGTAAATCAAGGTAGGCAGACAGATCCGTTCCCAATTGCAATTCGGTCATGACATCGACGCCGCCGAAGATCAGAATACACCCTGAAGCAGCCAGAAATCCGCCGATAACCGGATAAGGGACAAATCGAAGTGAAAGTCCAAGCCGAAATGTTCCCAGAAGGAAAAGAACAATCCCGGTTAGAAAAGTTGCGAAAGTTATCGCGATCATGATCTGGATGACGATAATTTCCTCGGCAACCCCTTGTGCCGCCATTTGAGATGACATTGACGCCGCCAGCACGCCCATGACAGCGACGGCTGGCGTGTCCGGTCCCGCATCAGCCGGCGCAAGGCGTGTCGTTGCCGAGACGATGAGACCCGTAATCAGGGACCCCGTGAGCAGAGCCGTCAGTCCCAGCGAAATGCCGCTTGAAATAGATCCCTGAAAAATAAGGGCGCTGAACGAAATACAGTATGCCACGGTGACCAGCGAGGCGATGGCCCCGGCCGCCATATCCCGAGAGACGGTTTTCGTTGTGTGCTTGTGATCTTTCAGTGAGAGCCAAATTGAACTATTCCCCGCGTTCGGCTGCGGAGCCTGGGTCTTATGTTGAATCTCATCTGTCATCTGGAATAGTCTGTTTACATTCAAATTTAATGAATGTCTCGATTATAGTCCAAAGACAGAGTTTTTTTCACAGGTCCCGGATGGGGCTCAAATCTTCCAGCCAGATTTAACACTCAGGTTCTTCTTTTGCATCCCTGGATTATTTGATAGCTCTGTTGTTGGAAATCCTGCCCAGGAGTTGGAGTTGAAAATGTGGAAGACTATTGATGCCGCCGAAGCAAAAAACAGAATTTACCTGCCAGATGAATTTGCCTTTGTCGACGTTCGTGAGGCCGGTGAATTTGGGGAAGGTCAGGCTCTGTTTTCCATAAATATTCCCTATAGCCGACTAGAGTTGGAATTCCAGCGACGGCAGATAAGACAGGCGATTCCGATTACTTTGATAGATGGCGGCAATGGCATAGCCGAGAAAGCGGCCCAACAACTGCAAGACCTGTATTTTAGTGATATTTCCATCGTCGATGGAGGGATCAGGGCCTGGGAACAAGCTGGATTCAACTTGTTCAAGGGGGTTCATGTCCCCAGCAAGGCATTTGGAGAACTGGTCGAAATTGAAAATGGCACACCGCACATATCGGCCCAACAACTGCAGGAATTGAAACAAGGCGATGAAGAATTTGTCATTCTAGACGGCCGAACACCGGAGGAGTACCGGAAGATGACGATCCCCGGTGCCCGATGCTGTCCGAATGCCGAGCTGGGCCATCGGCTGTCGCAAATCGTGGCTGATAGTTCGATGAAAATTGTCGTTAATTGCGCCGGCCGGACTCGCAGTATTATCGGTGCCCAGTCCCTGATTCATATGGGATTTGAAAATCCGATCGTTGCCCTGGAGAACGGAACCCAGGGCTGGCAACTGGCAGGTCTGGATCTGGAATTCGGAACGGGCCCTGAACCATTCTCGAATTTTTCAAACGCGCAAATCGAGTTGTCACGAAAACGGGGAGCCAGGTTGCGGAAATCCTTCGATATTCCCACAATCCAGCTGAGTGATTTGAAGCAGTGGCTTTCCGATAAAGAACGCACAACATATGTGTTGGATGTTCGCACAGTCGAAGAATTCAATGATGGTCATTTCAAACCGGCAATCCATGCGCCCGGTGGACAACTGGTTCAGGCGACGGACAACTGGATAACCGTCAGAGGCGCCAGAACCGTGCTTGTTGATGATACAGGACTACGGTCAAGCGCAACTGCCATGTGGCTGCGGCAGATGGGACACGATGTCTATGTATGCGCACTTGATGAGAATAAAGTCGAGGCGGATGCGTGGATCGGCGGTGCAACAGCTTCCGGTGGCGACCAAGAGACGAATGTTCTCCCTATTCCCAACTCGCTTCCAGAGGTTTCTGAAAAAGAACTGGGTAAACTTCAGAATGATGCAATCCAGATCATCGATCTCAGATCCAGCATGGACTTCAGGGAATGTCACCTGGAGGGCGCCATGTGGTCCATTCGCCCGAGGATTTCCCAATGCAATGT
>JBPCWG010000043.1:0-7296 GCA_051009705.1 Methyloligellaceae bacterium
GCGGCCCAGTCCTACGATTCGATTTTTCTGATCAAGTCGGCGGTTGAAGCGGTGAACGGGGATTTGAAAAATAAGGACGGTATGCGTGCGGCAATGAAAAAAGCCGACTATCCTTCTGTCCGTGGCAAATACAGCTATGGCAACAATCACATGCCGGTTCAGAACTTTTATCTCCGCGAAGTCGTCAAGGACGGGGACGGAAACTGGACGACGAAAGTTGTCAAAACGGTTTTCGAGAACCACCAGGATCCTTATGCCAAAGAATGCAATATGTAAGACCGTTCTGGGGAAGGAATGAATTCTCGACGCGAAAAGAGGATGGTCCGCCATCCTCTTTTTATTTCTCAGCCCTGCAGGATGAATTGCGGTGATCCCTTGAATCCAGGTCGACGACTTTCTGTCGCAGGACAAGGCTAGGCTCGCATAAGAAACTATTTCATTCATGGACAGCACTATCGTCGTCATCCAGTTTCTGAACGGTCTGCAGTTGGGGATCCTGCTTTTCCTGCTGGCGTCAGGATTGACGCTGACCTTCGGGATCATGGATCTGATCAATCTGGCCCATGGTTCCTTTTATATGATCGGGGCCTTCATCTGCGCGACGGCGACGTTACTGACGGGATCGTTCTTCTGGGGGATCCTGCTGGCCATTCCCCTGACGGCCATTGTGGCGATGCTGGTCGAGTTTACAATCATTCGCAGCCTCTACGAACGGGATCATCTCGATCACGTGCTCGCCACTTTCGGGCTCATTCTCTGTTTTGATACCGGTGTCCAGCTTGTCTGGGGCCCGGAAGGCATTGCCATTCCCATTCCCGCCTGGCTCGACGGCCAAGTCACGCTGTTCGGCGATGTCACATTTCCCGTTTACCGATTGCTGATTATCGGCTCCGGACTGATCATCGCCTTCGGCCTTTACTGGATGGTCAATCACACCCGGCTCGGCATGCTTATTCGCGCCGGCGCCTCGAACCGCACCATGGTTGCTGCCCTCGGGGTAAATATCTCATTTCTGTTTACGATTATATTTATTGTCGGTGCCGTCCTCGCCGGTTTCGCCGGCATGCTGATTTCGCCCATAACCGAAGCGTCCATCGGCATGGGCAATGAAATCATCATTACCGCATTCGTGGTTATCATCATTGGCGGCATTGGCAGCATGAAAGGGGCCTTTGTTTCCGCCATACTCATCGGTCTCATCGATACCATGGGCCGCTCCTTCCTCGACGATCTGTTCAAGCTCGCCCTCTCCGAAGCCGCGGCGGAAACCGCGGCTCCGGCGATCTCGTCGATGCTCATCTATCTCCTGATGGCCGTAATCCTCGCCATCCGCCCCCAGGGGCTGTTTCCGCCCAAGGTGAGGTAGGTCCATGTTGCAGGCACTCAAAAGACAATTCACAAACGCCGGGGGTGTGGCAAACGAGGTGCAGACTCTGCCCGGGCGCGCCGGCCTCCTGCTGCTGCTTTTGCTCGCCATCGTACCGCCGATCATTCATCTGCTCGGCTGGACCTTCTGGATCGATGTCTTCATACGCCTGATCATTTTGGCCATCGCCGCCCTCAGTCTGAATCTTATTCTCGGCTATGGGGGCCTTGTTTCCTTCGGGCATGCGGCGTTTCTCGGTCTAGGGGCCTACGCGGTCGGTATTCCCGCCCATCACGCCACTTACGGCGAGTTTGAAGCCATCGCCACCTATAACGGATTTTTCCATATCGTTCTGGCCCTCGGGGTGAGTGCGCTTTTCGCCCTCCTCACCGGCGCTATTTGTCTGCGCACCCGCGGCGTTTATTTCATTATGATCACCATGGCCTTCGGTCAGATGATGTTCTATGCCATCGTGTCCCTTGAGACTTATGGCGGTGACGACGGGCTGACAATCGACGTGCGATCCGAGCTGCCATTACTCAATCTCGATAGTCCCCTGCAGCTCTACGGCCTCTGCTACCTCTCCCTTGTGGGGCTGATTTATTTCGTCTGGCGCATTATAAATTCCCGCTTCGGCATGGTCCTCCAGGGTATCAAGGAAAATGAAGAGCGCATGCGGGCCCTCGGCTACAACACCTATCTTTACAAGCTCGCCGCTTATGTGCTCGCCGGTACGATCTGCGGTTTTGCCGGCGTTCTGCTCGGAAACTTCACCACATTCATTTCCCCGGAAATGATGGACTGGACCCGCTCCGGCGAATTGATGTTCATGGTCATTCTTGGCGGCGCCGCCTATTTGTTCGGACCGCTGTTCGGCGCCGTTTTATTCCTGTTTGTGGAGGAACTGCTGTCCAGTTTCACGATTTACTGGCATTTGCCCTTCGGCATTCTGCTCATTTCCGTCGTTCTGTTCATGCGCGGGGGTATCAGCCAGTTTCTGAGCCGGGGAGAGCGCTGACATGGGCGGCAATCTTCTGGAAATCCGCAATCTCGTTAAAAATTTTGGCGGTGTTCATGCTTCCGACCATCTCTCCATGGCTGTGCGCGAGGGCGAAACCCACGCCGTGATCGGACCGAACGGCGCCGGCAAGACGACGCTGATTTCGCAGATCTCCGGTCTGGTGCGCCCGGACAGCGGCGAGATCATCTTTGACGATAGGGACCTGACGAAACTGCCTGCCCATCGTCGTGCCCATCTGGGGCTCGCCCGCTCATTCCAGATCTCCTCCGTGTTTCTCGGGCTCTCGGTTCTCGACAATGTCACCCTGGCCATCCAGGCGCATCAGGGGCATTCCTTCCGCTTCTGGGAGAATGTGCGGGCGAGCGCCGATCTCCGGGATCCGGCCCTGGCTGTTCTGCAAAGAGTGTCGCTCGGGGAACGGGCCGCGGATCCGGCGGCGCAACTCTCCCATGGCGAACGCCGGCAACTGGAATTCGCCATGGCCCTGGCGACGGAGCCGCGCATGCTCCTGCTTGACGAGCCCATGGCAGGCATGGGGCGGGAAGAGGGGAGCCGCATTCTGGATATTATTACCGAACTGCATGGAACCAAGACCCTGCTCCTTGTGGAACATGATATGGATGTGGTGTTCTCCCTGGCCGACCGCATTTCAGTGCTGGTCTACGGGCAGGTGCTGGCCACCGGCGACCCGCAATCCATTCGCGGCAATGAGGACGTGCAGAAAGCCTATCTCGGGGAGATCGCCTGATGTTGCACGTCTCCGACCTTGAAGCTTCCTATGGCCAGAGCCAGGTCCTGTTCGATATCGGTTTTGTGGTTGGAGCCGGCGAAGTCGTCACAATCCTCGGTCGTAATGGCATGGGCAAATCGACGACCATAAAATCCGTAATGGGGATTGTTCGGCCCCATGCCGGCGAGATCCGTTTCCAGGACGAACCCATCCACGGCCTTCCCTCCTATCGGATTGCCAAACTGGGTATCGGTCTCGTTCCCGAAGGGCGGCAGGTGTTTCCAAACCTGACAGTGCGGGAAAATCTTGTATCCACCGCCCGCCCGGGCCCCGGGGACAGCACCGAATGGAATCTGGAATCGGTACTCGGCATCTTTCCCGAGCTTGAACCGCGGCTCTCTGCCATGGGCAGTGTCATTTCCGGTGGCGAACAGCAAATGACCGCCATTGGCCGAGCGCTGATGACCAATCCGAGCCTCCTCATCCTTGACGAGGCGACGGAGGGGCTGGCACCCCTGGTGCGCCGGAAGATCTGGCAATGCCTGCGCCAGATCAAGGCGCGGGGCCTTTCCATCCTCATCGTCGATCAGAATCTTGCGGATCTGGTGGACCTGGCGGACCGCCACTATATCATCCAGAAAGGCAGGGTCGTGTGGTCCGGCACATCGGATCAGCTGCAGAGCGAATCCCGGGTGAAAGAACAATATCTCGGTATCTAGCTTCTGCGGTTTTGGCAGATATTGAGCCCGCTCCGGGGCGTGCCGGTCGGATCCGGTTCTCTTTCTAGGCCTGCCGCGTGATGTAGATGGGACTCGACCAGGCCTGGTGTCCGTCCTCCTGGGTCACGCGCACAAAGAGTTGGCGTTCCTGACCCGGCTCCAGGGACAGTTCCAGTTTTTCTGCCGCATGGATTTCCGTCATCGCCCGGGGCAGGCGTTGCACGATGAACTGCTTGTCCATGCCGCCGCAGTCAAAGATTTTCCCTTCGGTCGTAATGTCGCCAAGCGCCAGTGCGGAAGAAAACTCATTCGTATCCAGCTCGATCGTTCCCGACCACGCTTCCGGGCTCACCCACAGATCGATGGACGACACGCCGCCGGTGGTGACCGTTTTCCAGGTGATCGTCCGGTCGTCTTCCAGTTCGGGCTGGCGGTCCGGATTCCAGTAACAAACGGCATTGAAATTTTCGATCCGTCCCTCCGACAGTGTCGCCTTGCCGGTCCAGTTCACCATGCGCCCGCGTCCCCGGTAAAGTTGTCCGCGGCAAACAAGTCGCAGGCGGTCTTGGGATAAGCCGGAGGCCACCGCCGGTCGCAGGGTCTGAATGATCGACGGTCCGTCAAATATATCGACCCGCTCCAGGGGGGCTGATCCCTCGGCACTGTATTGCAGCGTTAACTCGCTATCATCCGTGGTCACGATTGCGCCTATTTGCGCTTCTGAAACGGCCTGGCCGCGGTCATCTTTGCCGCCGCCCTGGAGCTGCACCGACACATCGAGATAGATGCGGGCCCCGGTGGTTGCATAGTGCTGGCGATTGCGGAACGCATCAAACAGCGCGTCGCGGCTGAGGTCCGGCAACAGATGGCAGGTCAGCCCGCCATAGGAACCGAAGCTGGCCGGACCCGGATAGCTTGCTCCGGGCCGTCCCTTGTGGCCGTCGCTTGATGCGACGATGCCCACCCGGTAACCTTCGGCGAGAGCATCCCACAATATCCATTCGAACGTCCCCCAGGATGAGTGAACTTCCACGGAAGGTTCGAGCTTGGCGTCATGGGCGAGGGATACATCCGCATAGCGCCCGCCCACATGGGCGACGACAATGGCGTCTTCGTCCTGGAGCCGCTCAAAAAGTTCGGCCGAGGAATGACAGTCGTTTTCCGGGAATGTCCGGTCTGGTATGAGGGCGCGGCAGGACCGGTAAATGGGACGGCCTTCGTGGCGATACCAGACATTGTGATCGCCGCCAAGGCTCGTATTCCCCGACCATTCATATCCCGGGACCGCGAGAAATTGTCCCGGTGCCTCGAATTCCCGGGTGAGATCGTTAAGTTCCTCCCAGAAGGCATCGGTGATCTGAAAATCGTTCCCCTGGTGGCCGGTGATATCGAGAAAGGCTTTGTCCCGGGCAAAGAGAAAATAGTCCCGGGCCGAATTGGTGCCGATGGTTTCCTCGCTCTGCCCGTGCATGTCACTCCAGTAATGGGCGAAGGATCCTTCTCTGGCAATCAGCGGGTTGGTCTGACAGAGCAACTGGTCCTCTTCATTCCTGAGGTCGATACGATAGGTGCCGGGTGCGTCCACGTGCAGGTCTTCGACAATATGGGAAAAATCTCCCTTCTCGATAGTGATGCTTTCCGGCAACCCCACAATTGGCTGGGATGGCTGAAGTTTGACTGTCCCTGCGAAAAGATCGGTTGGATTTCCCCATCGATCCTCGGATTTCAGGGCCAGACGGAATTTTTCACCGGGACGGCGCCGGCTCGGCAGAAGGGCCTTGAACAAGACCGGCTCGCCGGGCACCATTTTGACTGTCGGCTGTTCGTCATCGGGCAGGGGAATAAAGTCGTAACAGGCAAAGGGATCGACAAAAAAGCGAAACTCGAATGTCTCCTCGACGATCGTCTGCAGGCGTATTCCCGGCGATCCCTGACGCTGGTCTCCGATACGGATCGTCAGCGTATCTCCTTCTTTCAGATAGCGCAGGCAACGAATGAACAGGCTGTGGTTCCACGGGCGGATATTGCGGCGAAATTCATAAGTGACGTCGAGTTCGGCACCGTTTGAGGCTTCGACGGTCGTATATCCCGGCGCATTCGGATCCGTGGTCTGCAGTTTCGTGTTGTCCGCATGTCCCCGTAGCGCCAGCTTCAGGCTGCCGCGATCATCGATACCGAATTTTCCCGCCGTATAAGTCAGCGTAAAGCTGCCCCAGCTTCCAACCGTAAAAGCACCTTTGGGTGCGACGTCGGCTTTCCCCATGAGATCACGGCGATAATCGTTGAATGGCATTTGTCAAACTCTCGGTCTAGAATTGCAGGAATGGTCCGACAGGATTTATTCTGCACAAGATGGGCATGAGAAAAGGCAAAAGTCAAACCGGCGCGATGGCTTTCTCGGCACTGAAAGTCCTGTAGACGGCAACACAATTGATTGAACGGGAGGGGGAGGGAATGAAAGAGGAACCGGAGATGACAATAATCGCCAGTGAACCGGATCTGCAGGCCGTGGGCAAAGCCATGCACGTCCTCGATGTTCACTTCGAGGCCCTTAACCGGGGGGATGAAGTGCGTCTCCTTGAAACCTTGCACTTTCCCCATTACCGCATCTCGACGATAGGTGTTCAGGTCTGGGAGAGCGGCGACACCTATCTCGCTGATTTTCACAACCGCACCGACCCGGGCTGGGCTTATAGCCGCTGGGATTATCGCAACATTGTTTCCGGCAGTGCCGACAAGGTCCATGTTGACGGGCAGTTCTCCCGTTTTGACAGCCAGGACCGGTGCCTCGGCAGTTATCGGACCTTGTGGATCGTGACACGCGTCGACAATCGCTGGGCTGCGGCCGCCCGGTCGAGTTTTGCCAGATAGATTGGCAAAAATGTTTCGGCTGCAAATCCGTTAAAAATAGTATTCACAAATAAAGAGGCGCTGCCTGAGGAGCGCCTCTGAGAATCTCTGATTATAGTCCCGGACTAGGCGAGCTTTGCCTTGAAGAAGTCGACGGTGCGCGACCAGGCGAGTTTGGCCGATTTCACGTCATAGCGCGGCGTCGTGTCGTTGTGAAACCCGTGATTCACTTGCGGATAGAAATGCGCCGTATATTCTTTGCCGTGTTTTTTTAGCGCGGCCTCATAGTCGGGCCAGCCTTTGTTGATGCGCTGGTCGAGACCGGCATAATGTATCAGCAAAGGCGCTTTGATTCTTTCCACGTCCTCGCTTTTAGGCTGGCGGCCATAGAACGGAACAGCCGCGGCCAGTTCTGGTTCCATCACCGCCAGGGCATTGGATACGCCGCCGCCATAGCAGAAACCGACAATACCGACCTTGCCGGATACATCCGCCTGTTTGCGCAAATGTCCGTAAGCCGCCACAAAGTCCTGCAGAAGTTTGCCCTTGTCCAGGGTGCGCTGCAGTTTCTTGCCTTCCTCGTCGGTTCCGGGATAGCCCCCGACCGGGG
>JBPCWG010000044.1:0-5305 GCA_051009705.1 Methyloligellaceae bacterium
GGGCGTAAAGGGGACCTTTTTTTTTCATGCCGTGGAATATAGAGATTGCCACCACATCCTCCTTGTTTGATTACAACGGATTGAGTCAGTTAGATGCAACCGGTGAGGCAAAAGTTACAAATAGCAGCAATTTTTTCTTGCTTTTGAATACCCGAATGGAAATTCGATTGGTGTTTCCCCAACATTTCCAATGGTGCAGGGCCCAAATCAAACTCGAAATCAGGCGCCTTACATAGGTTTGGCAGACATGAAATCCCATCCTTCGATAAGGATTAACATCGGCCTCATTAGTATGGTGTGATACAGGGTTGCTTGATAAAATAGAGCCCGAGGTGAGAAGCAAAAGAGTCCGAAATCTCAAAAATGCAATCGCGGTGAATGGAATGGACAAACTGAGAACAGAGCCTTCGGACGCGCCAGTTGGCGGGGTGCCCGACGCATCCAGTGAGAGAGAAACAAGCAAATTTGTCCGCGACCATATTGGCTGGATGTGGCGACTTGCCCAGAGATATCTTGCCGACGCAACTCTTGCGGAAGATGCCGTTCAAAATGCATTCAATAAAATATTTGCGAACCTGGATCAATTTGAGGGGAAGTCGAGCATCCGCGCCTGGATGCGAAGCATCGTCGTGAATGAAGCACTGATAATGTTGCGCAAACGCCGTTCTCTGAATGAAGACGCGAACATTGATCCGCTGCTGCCTGAATTCGATGAAAACGACTGTCGGATCGAAGCCAAATGGGTGGAATCACCGACCCCTGAGCAACTCCTTATGACGAAGGAATCCCGCCAGCAAGTCTTGGAAGCGATCGATAAACTGCCAGATATTTATCGTCTTACTCTGCTGCTTCGGGATATTGAAGGCCAGTCCACAGCGGAAGTGGCTCAGGCATTGGGTATTTCGGAGGCTAGCGTCAAAACGCGATTGCACCGGGCAAGGGCGGCGCTCAAAACGCTGCTTGAACCGTACATGCGAAAAGGAACGCTATAATAATGGCAACCAGCAAGAAAACGTGGAAGCGCCGTCTGCAAGGGACTCTATTCAAGATGCCCTTGATGATATCTTGTAAAGAATTTGAAAATTTCATCGTCGACTATATTGAAGGAACTCTTGATAATCGTCGACGCAGACTGTTCGAGTTTCATATTAAGCTGTGCACTGAATGCCGGGAATATCTCGCTGCGTATAAAGCCGGCATGGAAGCCGCCAGGCAGGGTTTGGCGGATGATGAGTTTCCAGAGCCGGACGAAGTTCCCGAAGATCTTGTCGCCGCGGTCATCGCCAGCCAAAAATCCGAGAATTGATCGGCATAATTTGATCACTCTGTCTCAATAGCAGACGATATTTGCGCGCAATATTATTGATAACTTTACTCACGAAAGTGGACATGATACCGCGAAAAATCAATGTCGGCACAAAGCCCCTTTGACCGCAACTCAATTTATCAACCCATCGAGAATGGCAATTGCAAAGGCGATCGGAAGTTCGAAGATGGTACCCAGTCGAAATTCGTATGCATTAATTTGAACTCTGGAATTTCTGATAAAAATCTTCTCATCGAGAGTTCAGTGACCAATCTCGCCAGTGAATTGCCAATGCAGAAATGCTTGCCGGATCCAAATCCGAGATGACCCCGAGGATTGCGGAAAATGTCATAAATTTCTGCATCGGGAAATTTTCTCTCATCTCTATTTGCCGCGCCATAGGCCAGGATAACACTATCTCCGGCTTTCATATTCTGACCATGAATTTCAAAGTCGCGCGTCAAGACCCGTTTAAACCTTTGCGCGGATGTATTGTAGCGTAGGGATTCTTCTATGGCGTCTGAGATCAGATCGGGATCGGTCAACAAATGATTTCGTGCTTGAGGATGTGTGGCGAGATTGAGAGCAAAAATACTCATAAAACTTGAAAGAGACTCAACTCCGGCGATCACGAACATTGATGTCGTTAGCACGACCTCTCGGTCTGTCAGCTTATCGCCATCAATTTCCGCTTCTGCCAGATGGGTAATGAGATCATCAGCAGGATTCGCACGCCGGGAGGTAACTTCATCAGAAATGAACTGCGTCAGCCTATGAAACGCGGCGTCTAAATCTGCATTGCGGCCACAACGTCGCTTGTCTGTAGAAATTGAGAGTACGACTTCCTCACGCAACTCTGCGGGATCGCGTTCAGGCAAGCCCAACATCTTGAATAAAGTATGAACCGTCACTATCGATGAAAAATCAGCGACAAAGTCAAACTCTTTTCGCTTCTTGATTTGGTCAATGGCACGTTCACCGATCTCATTGGCGGGGGCAGCTATGTGATCCAGGTTTTTTTTGGCAAATGCAAATTGCGCCAGACTTCGTAGCCGATCATGGCGTGGGGGATCAGTCGTGCCCAGTGTACCACCAGATCGTCCTGGTATTTCGTCTATCAGGTTCCCTTGTCGAGAGGAAAATGTTTCCCAATCCTGTGCAGCAGAAAATACATCTTCGTATCGTGAAAGTATCCAGATCTGGGCACTTTCACTCCAATAACAAGGATAATTTTCGCGTAATTCAGCGTATGCCGGGAAGGGATCTGCATCAATTTCAGTTGAATATAGCTTGAATGGTTCGGTCATCATCTCGACATTCCAGTTCAAAAGTTTTGCGCAGTGCGGATTACTCTCATCAATATGTTCGACGAATACTGACTTTGTCCATTCTTCATCGCAGAAAATTAGAGTTTTATCTGGAATTAAGTATGAGATAGATCTTTAGGGACGAGCGACACTTTTTTTACTTGATTTTATGACCGCAGCTAATTCGCAATACCAACACCCGCCATGCTTAAGTAAATCAGAGATGATGACGGGACCCCTTCAATAAGAACCAATCAGGAAATTTCCTGTGTCGGTTTTGTATAAATAGCGGACTAATAAACTAACTGGGTTAATCCATTACCTTAAGAACGATTTTTCCAATATGCTTTTTGTTCTCGAAGGAGGCTTGAGCGATCTTTATTTCGTTCAATGGATATGTTTCAGCAACCATAGGTTTGACTCGTCCATTTTCTATTAGAGCAACGAGATTTCCGAAAACCTCCGGCTCGAGAACCGTGCAGCCGAAAAAACTTAGGTCATTCAGATAGAGTGTTCTTACATCGAGTTCCACAATCGAACCTCCAATTGCACCCGCGACCGCATATCGACCACCGGATTGCAGGACATCAAGCAGTGAATGCCAATTCCGGCCAGCAACGAGATCGAGCACAACATCGATACTGCCTTTCCCCAGGAGCTCGACAAAATCATCCTCTCTACCGATTGTTTGATCCGCACCCAATTTCCTGAGCGTCTCTACCTTGGATGGGCTAGTAACGGCGATGACTTCTGCTTTACGCATCTTCGCAAGTTGAATCGCCGCAGATCCGACACCACCCGATGCACCTGTGATCAATACTCGATCTCCGGCAGTTACCTGTGAACGTGTCAGCATATTCTCTGCAGTTGAGTAGGAGCAGGGAAATGACGCTAGTTCGTAATCCTCATATGTGCTGTTGACGGCATAGGCGTGACGGGAAGCGACGACCACGTATTCCGCGAAGCCCCCTGCGCATTCCGACCCTAAGTACCATGGTTTGTCGAGTGAATTATTGTGTGCTTCACGAATACAGGGTTCGATAAGAACTCGCTCGCCGATACGTCCACTTTCAACATTTTCTCCAACGGAGGCGATTGTTCCGCAAACATCGGCTCCTTGAATAAGTGGAAATTTTAAGGCTTGTCCGGACCAACTGGCATCATCATCATTGTGATCGCTCTTCGAGTACCATGCTGTTCGGGTATTTATGTCCGTATTGTTCACACCCGCAGCCGAGACCCGGACCAGCACATCGTTCGTTCCGGGGTGGGGAACGGGTATGTCGTTACGAAATTGAAGCATCTCCGGACCGCCATGTCCGACCAATAGAACGCCGTACATTTTTTCCGGCAATTCACCCATGACCCACACCTCAATTAAAATTCTGGATTATAAATTGTTATAGTCGTCCCATGTGTTCGACCAGCTTGGTTGTTTCCTTCGGATCCCAAGCGGTCATTCAATTAACTAAAATCGGTGTCCGCTTGTCTCCAGTTGACTGAAATTTACATAACTGCGGATTACTTCCGCTTCGTGTCGTAAACCGACATGGCACTTTCAATTATGTTCTGGCTAGCTCAAACTAAATATTTCAATAACTCCACTACGTCCTTTGACTGTATGACTCCCTAAATTAATTAATTCGAATTCGGAGCCAAGGCCACTGGCCGTATCACCACTTATGAGTATGGTAATTTCACTTTCGGCCGGGCCAAGGCTTTTACCAATTTGTTCCACTCTTTGTCCGATATTTACAGTGTCGCCAATAACCGTGTAATTAATGCGATCAGGAGTCCCGATATTTCCAACAGTCGCAATTCCGGTATGGATTCCGATGCGAATGCCTATTGGTCGTTTTCCTTCAGAACGAAGACGAGTATTTTCTTCTTGTAAATTAGTCCTAATAGCCAGTGAAGCTCTGCAAGCCCTCGCTTCTGAATCGGACTGAGAGTCGGGTGCGCCCCAGAAAGCCATTACAGAATCGCCAATAAACTTATCGACCGTTCCCTCTTCGGCCTCAATGCAGCTGGTGACAATTTCAAAGTGCCGATTAACAAATGCGGCAACCTCGGGCGCGGTCATTCCTTCGGAGATCGAGGAAAATCCTACTATATCCGTGAACATGATTGTAACTGTCTGTTCTTTCGAAATGGTGTCCGATATTTCTCCTTGTTTTATTAGGCGATCAACTATTTTCTTGGGAACATAGAGTTCAAACCAGCGCAATGCCCGAAGCATCGCGTTGAAAGAATTTGATTGATTGTTCAACTCCCGAAATACGCTTCCTGGGAGATCTTCTATACTCGCAATATCGAGTTTGCCAACCCGACTTGCAGCTGTCGAAAATCTCACAATAGGTCGTGCAATTCTGCGTCCAATTATTACTGCTACGATGAACGAAAAAATCAATGCGCCTATTCCAAAAAATAGTGCGATTACCATGCGCCGAATTTCAGTTCCAACATCGGCAATTCTAAAATATATGCCCACCAAAAGCGGCTTCGGACCAAGGCCATGAAGACGTCGGAAAAGAAACACATATTCCTGGTTTTCAATGACTAATGCATGACCAATGGTATCCTGATCCAATTTCAACGAAAGTTCATAACGGTCTTTCTCTTTCCAAATCGACGAAAGAACACGGTCCGGGAAATTCACCAACTCAGGCAGAGGTTGTTTGGCGGAGCGACC
>JBPCWG010000045.1:0-15932 GCA_051009705.1 Methyloligellaceae bacterium
CGCGGAAACGGCAACCTGTCGTGCCTGCCTTTCTAGGCCGACGGCTTTTAGGGCGCGGATGGTGTCCTGCAGAACCAGGACATGTGCCTCTGAGATATCGTTTGGACCTATCGCGCTGATCGCCATCAAGATTGTCCGCTCTGTCTGATTCTGTTTGGCTGCAGCCGTCAAACGACTGAGATGACCTGTTTCAGGCAGATATCCCCGGGAAGGCTGTGGTTTATTATTGGCCAGGTTCCACAAGGGGATGGGCACGTTATACTCCAGCGCATCAAGGACCGTAATGGTTTTATGCAGGAGGTCAGAATTCATCTGTCTGCTGAGAGCGATATCTTCAGCAATTGGAATTCCCGACCCTGGTGCCACCACATTGTCCGTCTGTGCAATATCGATAATCACCAGCCAACGCGACGATCCACTTTGAAAATTGTTTCGCCCGGCATTGGAGAAAAGGATCAATTGCGCCGCTCTCTCATATCTCTGGGCCGCAATAAGCGCTTCGATAAGTGGATCCGAATATCGAAGAATGGCTGGTACTTGAGGCAGTGTTTCAATTTTTTTTGCCGCAATCCGAGCTCCGATAGAAAACAATCCCGACTTCCTGGAACTGTCGATAAATTGTGCGAGCAGTTGCGCCTTTTGACCGGGATCATTTGTGTTTCTGATGCGATAAATTAATTCCGCACGTACCTGGCTGGTGACATTCCGGGATTTGCCAAATTTGACTGGATCCGGTTTTTCAATGTTCGAAACTCCGGCTCTGGCATAAGCCTCCTCCAGTTCACGGGGTGTCATGGCATGCCTTCTGGCTGCCACTTCGGCAGCGCCAAGACGGATGATCCCAGGGATATCCTGATCATTGGCAACAGCGACAATAAATCCCGTATCCGCCAATTTAAACAATGCCGGATGCGGTGGCCAATTGGTCAATCGCAGGAAGACGTAGTCAATCAGCCTGAACTGCTTGGGCACACTCAGGCGCTTTTGAGTACCGCTTGCAAGTCGATCAAGTATGGTTTGCGGAATGTCGATCTGAACTCCCTGATCACGTGCCAGATCCAGCGAAAGTTGTGCGCCGTTATAGTCACGGTTTCGTGCTGCGCAATAAGCATTCAGCAACAGTGTTTGGCTCAGCGCTTTTCGTGGAAGTGCATTGGGTCGGACAGGAATGTTATTGGCCAATTCACACGATTTTCCATGCTGGCCCACGGCGAGTGATGCCCAGGCAATGTAGGTCCGGAAAAGTGGTGATCTCATCAATGAATTATTCGATTTGCCCATACTGAGAATTTTTCGGAACTGACCTGAGCGGAGCAACAATTCCAGTCGTGCCGAATTCGTTTCATTCGCTTCCGATGATCCAAGAGAATCCTGGATCGCTCCCGAAACTACGCCGGTCAGAAGATCACTAAGTATTCTGGATTTGACGGGCAGAGCTAATTGCCGCTGAAAACTTTCAAATTCGGAAGCTGATAATCCGCTTCTTCCCAATCCTTGAATAGTGGGTCCTGATCCGTACGACCCACTCTCGCCATTCCCTTGCAGCGGCGGTAAGGATTTTCTGATGACAGGCTCAGAGAAAGGTTGCGTATCCGGACCCCTGACGGAATTTTGACCGAAACTGTCCGGCGATCGCGGATATTCATTATTGCGCGGATATTCACTATTGTATTGCGCCTTTGCGGAATGCAGGTACGAATTCCCCAGCACAAGAACCAGGATCATCAAAATTACTGAGTTTGAATGTGCCATCTCATTGGAAATGCTGATCACTGGATCAACGGCAAATCAGCTTATGTTTTAGGTTTCAAATTACGAATTGGCTTAGTGATTTCTCGAGGTTCCGGCTCAAAATATTCCGCCAATACGTATAAACTACCCATGACCAGACCAACAATGACTCCGCAAACAGCAAGAAATCTGAATAAGCTCGGCATGGATTACCTGACCATGTTCCTCTAGTCCGCAATGTCTTTCGTGATTCTGACTGTATTATGGCCTGACTTCACCAAACTCTTAAATGCATTTTTACAGATCGACTCACGAATGTTATTTAATAGCCAAACCTTTGTATTTAAGATAGAAATTTATTCAGATCGATGAATATTTTCAAAAGACCGTGTTAGCCGATTATGCCTTTTGTTTTCAATAAACAGAGAAAAAATAAGAAGGTATGCTCGAAAGCGGAAGCAAGTGCAATTCGAGAGGCACTTGGCGATCGATCCATCGTCCTGGTTGGCCTTATGGGGGCTGGAAAAACGGCAATCGGCCGGCGATTGGCGCAACAATTGAATATCCCATTCATTGATGCTGATGATGAAATTGAACAAGCTGCCGGTAAATCGATCAGTGATATCTTTGCTGAAGATGGCGAAGATGTTTTCAGAAACGGCGAAAAACGCGTTATCGCCAGACTGCTGGACGATGGATCCTGCATTTTGGCCACCGGCGGTGGCGCCTACATGGATGAGGATACCCGGCAGAAAATTAGCGAGTCCGGTGTTTCCGTCTGGTTGAAAGCAAACCTTGATATTTTGTTCGAACGTGTCAGTCGACGCGATAACCGGCCTCTTCTACAGACCGAAGATCCAAAACGTGTTCTGAAATCTTTAATGGATGAGAGATATCCCATTTACCAACAAGCAGATATTATCGTACAGAGCAGAAATGTGCTGCATGACAAAATCATGCTCGAAATCGTATCCGCACTTAAGAAGTTTTTGAAAATCTGACATAACGAATTACAGGAATGCCGAATATGCCGGAAGCAGGCAAAAGTCATGGAGCTTCTGCAACCAAAACTCGCAGAACAGTTAGCGTAGATCTCGATAGTCGGCGGTATGACATACTCATTGAAAACGACTTGATTTCAAATGCCGGTAAACTTGTTTCCGAACTATCACCGTCTGCCCGAGTGGTTATTGTCACAGACACAAATGTCGAACCTCTGCACCTACCGGAACTGAAAAAGTCAATCAACAAGACACACCAACTCCTGGGAACGGTTGTGATACCATCCGGGGAATCAAGCAAAAACTATGATCAGTTCCAACTTGTTATTGAACGACTCCTGGAACTGGGAACAGAGCGCGGCGACATATTGCTAGCGCTTGGCGGCGGTGTTGTTGGAGATCTCGCCGGCTTTACGGCGAGCGTCGTTCGTAGAGGCATTAGATTTGTTCAGATCCCGACAACTTTGTTGTCACAGGTTGATTCTTCTGTTGGAGGCAAAACGGGTATCAATTCATCATTCGGTAAAAACCTTGTCGGTGCCTTTCATCAGCCAAGCCTGGTTATTGCCGATACAGACATTTTGAACACATTGCCCGACAGGCAACTTCATGCGGGTTATGTTGAGATGGCAAAAGCCGGCCTGATCATGGATGCAGAATATTTCCACTGGCTCGAAGACAATTGGCAAAATGTGTTCCAAAATCAGGGAGAGGCCCGTGCCGGCGCGATTGAAATAGCGTGCCAGGCCAAGGCCGATATTGTTGCAGCTGATGAGAGAGAAGAGGGACAGCGAGCGCTCCTAAATCTCGGGCATACTTTTGGTCATGCACTCGAAGGATGGGCGGGATATTCAAATCGCCTGCTGCACGGAGAAGCGATTTCTATTGGAATTATATTGGCATTTCGATTATCGACAAAACTCGGGCATTGCCCGCAAAGCGCTACAGAACGGGTAACGAAGCATTTTTCATCGATCGGTCTACCCACAGAAATAAAGCAGATTCCCGGTGAAACCGGACCAAAGACGAGCGAACTGTTGAACCTTATGTCGCAGGATAAAAAAGTTGTGGCTGGAGTGATGACGTTCATTCTCGTCAGGGATATAGGACAAGCATTCATCACACGTGATGTTGCCCAAAAATCTGTAGAGGAATTTCTGGACGAGCAATTGTCAGCATAACGTCACACCCGATGAAATCGAACAGAATCGCAATGCCAAGCAAACCTTCAAATTCCATATTTGAGAACATACCAAAGAAAATGAGGAAGCCGGTCTCATGACTGTCGAACTAATATTGGTGATCATTTCAATCGGAGTTCTGCTTCTATTGTCGGGGTTGTTTTCCGGTTCGGAGACAGCTTTGACGGCAACTTCCAAAGCCAGCATGCATACACTGGAAAAAGACGGAAATGTGCGGGCCAGGCTGGTAAACCAACTGACCGAAGATAGAGAGAAACTCATCAGCACGATCCTCATCGGTAATAATCTGGTAAACATACTTGCCTCGGCCCTGGCAACCAGCATGTTTCTTGCGGCATTCGGTCAGTCCGGCGTTTTTATCGCCACCCTGGTGATGACCGTTCTGGTTGTAATTTTTGCCGAAGTCCTGCCAAAAACAATCGCGATTTCTCAACCTGATCGTGTCGCCCTGATGGTGGCCCCGATTTTACGTCCGTTGATGACTCTGTTTGCCCCCGTATCCGGACTGATTAAAAAACTAATTCAGTCGATGCTCCGGCGTTCCGAAAATCTGATTGCCGAAGATTCGAACCTGATTTCAGCGCACGAAGAACTGCGCGGGACCATTGATCTCCATCATCAGGCGGGCTCGGTGGTAAAACACGACCGCGATATGATTGGCGGTATCCTGGATCTGACGGACCTTGAAGTATCTGACGTGATGGTCCATCGCACAAAGATGCAAAGTATCAATGCTGACGACCCTCCGGAAAAAATCGTTGACGATGTATTGAGCAGCCCATACACGCGTCTGCCGATCTGGCGCGAAGACCCCGACAACATCATCGGTATACTGCATGCGAAAGATCTCTTGCGATCGCTGAAAAAAGTTGCGAACAATCTCGACAAACTGGATATTTTGTCGATTTGCTCCGAACCGTGGTTCGTTCCGGATTCAACCTCTCTCAAAGATCAGTTGAATGCCTTTCTGAAGAGAAAGGGTCATTTTGCGCTGGTTGTCGATGAATATGGAGAGAGTATGGGTCTGGTTACACTCGAAGATATTCTGGAAGAAATCGTCGGTGAAATCGCAGATGAACACGATATTGAAGTCACCGGCGTGAGGCCTCAGCCCGACGGCACCGTAAATGTCGATGGTTCGGTTCCGATCCGGGACCTAAATCGGCGAATGGAGTGGAATTTACCGGATGAAGAAGCCACGACCATTGCCGGCCTGGTCATTCACGGAGCCCAGACAATACCTGATCCTGGCCAGGCCTTTACTTTCCATGGATTCCGATTCGAGGTTCTGCGCCGACAACGAAACAAGATCGAAGCCTTGCGAATCACTCCACAGAAATCAAAGGGCAGAACAGCGCCGGCCTGATCAGGCTCAATTTTGGACGGCGGTATCCGCAGAAATCGCCAGCGCATGAACCGGCCCTGCGAGTTCTTCTGACAACACTTCGTTGATCATTCGATGTCTTTCGACCCGGGTCTTACCTTCAAATTCGGTGGAGACCACACGCACGCGAAAATGGCTCTCGCCGGAATTCGGAGAACCTGCATGCCCTTGATGCAAATGAGATTCATTTTTAATTTCAATAAGTTCTGGTGAAAATGCCGTTGTTAGCTTTGACCGTATCTGATCTTCAATGTTCATCAACTTACCTGGGACAAGTTAGTTCGGATCGATTGTTCAAAAAATTGTTTTTGTCATCTTATATCTTGGATTAGACAGTAGAGGTCAATATGATGGTTATTCTTATTTGGATTCACCAGCTGAATAAGATAATAATTCGCTTACAATCTTCAATTAAGATGCCTGTACTCGATTAACGGTTTCCGCTGTGTATTGTCTAATATTGGCTGAACTCAAACGCTGACGTCATGAATTTGAACTCTAAATATTTCGATTCCATTCGCGTCAAGCCCGACAAGGACCGTCGGGCTGCCGCCAAACATCCGTCATGCGAGTGGAAGGATTGTTCAGAAGAGGGTAAACATCTTGCCCCGCAGGGACGAGGACGAGATGGGCAATATTTCCGCTTTTGCCTGAAGCATGTCAGGGAATATAACAAGACATACAACTACTTCCAGGGAATGAGCGACGAAGAGATTTCGAAATTTCAAAAGTCCGCCGTTACCGGACATCGCCCTACATGGTCACTAGGTACCAATAATCAGAACGGTAAGAAAGAATCAAAGGATGGCGATCATCAGCATTTTGCTCACGATTTCCAGTCTGATGACTTTTTCGATCTCTTCAATGAGGAAACTAAATCGAAGCAAGCCGAGCAAAAGAGACCGCAACGGCCTATTCGAAACATGGAACGTAAGTGTTTGACACAGCTAAATCTTGACGTTACAGCAACAAAAGAAGAAATTAAGACCAGATTCAAAGATCTGGTAAAAAGACATCACCCGGACCTCAACCAAGGTGACGATCGCTCTCAGGATAAGTTGCGAGAAGTGATTCAAGCATATAACTATTTAAAAAAAGCGGGACTGTGCTAGTTTCTGCACAAACCGTATCAAGTCGACGAGTAAACTAACAAAAAATCTGGATTTTCAATAAATGCAACTTCGAAACGATGGGGACACTCCCGGTCTTCCCGATATAACTGCGTCAGCAAAAGATTTGTTTGGTATTGACACAGATCTGACCATTCCGGCTTATTCGGAGGCGGATGAACATGTTCCGGATATTGACAAGGATTATCTGTTCAACCCAGAGACGACATTGGCCATTCTTGCAGGATTTGCCCATAATCGTCGGGTCATGATCCAGGGTTATCACGGAACTGGCAAGTCTACCCATATTGAACAAGTTGCAGCGCGTCTCAATTGGCCGTGTATTCGAATCAATCTCGATAGTCACGTCAGTCGTATTGATCTCGTAGGAAAAGACGCAATCGTTCTCAAAGATGGTAAACAGGTTACCGAATTCAGGGAGGGAATCCTCCCCTATGCCATTCAGACGAATACGGCACTTGTATTCGACGAGTATGATGCCGGGCGTCCAGATGTCATGTTTGTTATTCAGCGGATTCTCGAAGTGTCGGGAAAACTGACTCTGCTGGATCAGAGCACGGTGATTCGGCCGCATCCCGCGTTTCGCCTGTTTTCAACGACAAACACGATCGGTCTTGGCGATACCAGTGGTCTCTACCATGGGACACAGCAAATAAACCAGGGCCAAATGGACCGATGGTCCATTGTCACAACGTTGAACTATCTGCCTCATGATGATGAAGTAAATATAATTCTTGCAAAAGTTAAGAGTTACAACAAAGGCAAAGGCCGCGATATTGTCGACAAGATGGTGCGTGTCGCGGACCTTACGCGAAACGCTTTCATAAATGGCGATCTTTCCACTGTTATGAGCCCGCGTACCGTTTTAACCTGGGCGGAGAACAACGAAATTTTCAACGATCTTGGGCTTTCTTTCCAACTCACATTTGTCAATAAATGTGACGATCTGGAACGTGGCTTGGTTGCGGAATTTTATCAGCGTTGCTTCGGTGAGGAGCTTCCACAATCGACGGCAAATGTTGTTCTGAGCTAGTCGTCCTATCGCAATGGCAAATAATCCGGTCAACAAGAAAGAAGCTCTGACAGAGCCGTTCAAACGAGCGGTCTCTTCGGCAACCCGTGCCATTGCGGGCGATGATGAGGTCCAGGTCACATACACCGCTGAGCCCCCCGGGAAAGACGGAAAGCTGATACGATTACCTGAGCCTGCTCGAATTCCCACAAATGAAGAGCTGGCGATTATCCGCGGTTATGCAGACTCTTTGGCACTGCAATCAGCCTGTCATGATCCCGATGTGCACAACTCGATCTGCCCTTCCGGAGGTCAGGCCCGAACGGTCTTTGAAGCGGTGGAAAAAGCCCGTGTAGAAGCCGTTGGCTCAATGCGTATGGCAGGTATGGCACATAATCTAACTGCCAAAACCGAAGATGTTTATCGACAATCCCGTTTTCAGAATGTCGAAGAAAAAGCCGATGCGCCACTGGAAGATGCCCTCTCCCTACTTGTCCGCGAATGCCTGACGGGACAAGCTCCCCCGGAAAATGCAAAACATCTCGTAGATCTCTGGCGTCCCTGGATCGAGGAAAATGCTGGTGAAGTGATGTCGACACTCCGGGAAGTTGTCGAGGATCAGAAGCAATTCGGCCGGACTCTAAAGGAGATGCTGACGGCTCTCGACATCGAAGAAGAACTGATGGAAGGTCAGCAGGAAGCATCCGGGGAAGTTGAGGATCAGGAACAGGACAGCGCCGCCGATGACTCGAACGAGTCCGAGATGGATGATACATCCGAGTCAACTTCGGAAGAAGAAATGTTCGAAGGAGAAGGTGGAGAAGATGCGGAAAGCGCAGAAATGGGCAGTGTCGATCTTTTGGACACCGATGCCGACGGAACCGAAGCTCCCGACGTAAACGAGCCCTGGCGTCCAAACATGTCTGTTTTGGATAATCCCGAAGCATTTGGTTACAAGGTATTTTCAACGAAATTTGACGAAATAGTTACCGCGGAAGATCTATGTGATCCAGAAGAGCTGGAACGCCTCAGAAATTCTCTGGATAAGCAGCTTCAATCCCTTCACGGAGCCGTCGCCCGACTGGCGAACAAGCTGCAGCGAAAACTGATGGCGCAACAGAACCGGGCCTGGGATTTCGATCTCGAAGAAGGTATTCTAGATGTCGGTCGATTGTCCCGCGTCGTGACAGATCCGCTTTTCCCACTGTCTTTCAAGCAGGAAAGCGATACTAATTTCCGCGATACCGTTGTGACACTGCTTTTGGATAATTCCGGTTCCATGCGGGGCCGCCCCATTATGGTGGCGGCCTGTTGTGCTGATATATTGGCACGAACATTGGAACGCTGCGGTGTTAAAGTTGAAATACTTGGTTTTACCACCCGGGCCTGGAAAGGTGGATTGTCTCGCGAGGACTGGCTTTCTGCAGGGAAACCACAGTCACCAGGGCGACTAAATGATCTAAGGCATATCGTCTATAAATCTGCAGACAATCCCTGGCGACGAAGTCGACGAAACCTCGGACTGATGATGCGAGAAGGTTTGTTGAAAGAGAACATCGATGGCGAAGCTCTGACCTGGGCGCATAATCGAATCCTCGGCCGGTCTGAACAGCGCCGCATTTTGATGATGATATCCGATGGTGCACCTGTTGATGATTCCACATTATCGGTTAACTCCGGTAGTTATCTCGAACATCATCTTCGGCAGGTCATTGAGGAAATTGAAACCAAATCGCCCGTTGAACTAATTGCTATCGGTATTGGCCACGATGTTACCCGTTATTATCGGCGGGCCGTCACGATTACAGATGCCGAGGAGCTTGCGGGAGCCCTGACAGACCAACTGGCGGAATTGTTTGAGGAAAACCCAAATGCGATTTTTGCCAATAATAAATCCGGCGGACCCCGATTTTCCCGTCCAAGATAACTATATCCGGCAAAGCAGTTTCCTCCTGTTCTCAGTTTTAGTTCTTTTCCTTTTACAATCAGCGCTACCAACCTCTTCAGTTTCCGCGAAGCCGGATATCCGTACTCTTGCGCCCAAGAATATTTCTGTTACCGCAGATCTCATTGTCTTGAATCAATCATCTCCCGAACAGCGAAAATTTGGAAAATTGATTTGGAGGGGGGGCGTTCAGCTCAGGTCAGAATCTCCCTTTTTCGGAGGATTTTCCGGCCTCGTTATAGACTCTGAAGGCGAAAAGATCATTTCCATCTCGGATTCCGGAGTTTGGCTGACCGGGAATATTTCTTATGCTTCAGGTCATCCGGCCGGACTGGAAAATGTAAGAATTGGCCCCCTGTCAAACCGCAAATCCAAGCCTTTTTCGAAGAACAAAGACAGGGATGCGGAAGCCATAACCCTGTACCGGGGAAATATGGAGAAAGGTTCCGCCCTTATAGCCTTTGAGCGTAATACGCGCATTGCCCAATTTCCCATCCGTAATCAGCAAATCGGAGCGCAGACAAAATTGCTTCGGTTGAATAAATCTATGCGCAGACTTACGACCAACAAAGGTATCGAAGCCCTTGCCTACTATGGACATGGAATCAATCGAGGAAAGCTTATTGTTTTTCCTGAACGAATGCTCGAGCCCAAGGAATTCCTCAATGGCTGGATTATAGACGGAAAGAAACACCGCCGTCTCCGGGTCCGGCGTCTGCGCGGGTTCGATATTACGGATGTCGCAGCCTTACCGGGCGGAGGCGCCCTTCTGCTCGAACGCAGATTCCGGTATAGCGAAGGGATCAAGATGCGCATTCGCCATTTGTCCGCATCTGAAATCAACAGAGATAAACGCCTGGACGGCCAGGTCCTTTTTGAAGCCGATGACCGTTTCAATATAGACAATATGGAAGGTATCGCTGTTCACAAGTCGCCAGACAATGAGACGATTGTGACTCTAATTTCCGATGACAATTTTAACTTCATCCAGCGCACACTTCTGATGCAGTTTAAGCTTCCTGGAAATATACGCTAGCTACCATCATTAAAAACAATGGTGCCCTGACTTCCTCGTTGATTTGTGGAAGTTGGTTAGTCGTTGGTGAAAACCATTTTGCTAGGCGGCTGCCTGATCGGCCAGTTCTTTGGAGGCTTTAATTTTGGCCACTTTTCGCTTCAATCTCTGCGCCTTCGGTGACAGATCAGCGGCTTTCGCTTTTTCAAGAAAAGCATCGAGCCCACCTCTGTGTTCGACCGTTCGCAGAGCGCGCGCACTGACTTTCAACCTAATGGTCTGGCCCAATGCATCACTCAGCAGGCTTACCTGACAGAGATTGGGTAAGAACCGTCGTCTTGTCCGGTTATTTGCGTGACTGACGTTATTACCCGTCATGACTGTTTTTCCAGTGAGTTCGCAACGCCGTGACATGTGTAAATTCCTTAAATTCTAACCTTCGCTCCCCAGAAACCTGTTTTAAGTGACTCAGAGGAGGATCTGAAATTATGTGATAGCCTGATCGAAGCAGCCATGCCGGTCAATCAAGGCGATCATATAACTTTTTCGGATCAACATCGTCAAGCCCGAAGTCAAACTCGATTTGCGACATCGATTTAGTAATTTTTAAGCTTTTTCATTCACTTTGCAATCGTCAGATATCTATCGATAGGGTGGGAAACCCAGGCAATGCTCCGGGTTGGGAGACACATAATCGGCAGATTTCTCTGTAATTAGAGTGTTCAGGTTCGGGTCGCAAGACAAAAGCCAATAACAAGAGCTGTGGCCGGGTCTGATATGTGAGTAGGTAAAAGTAAAATGATGTATCGAGTCTGTGTCGCGTTTATCGTTTTGATTCTAGGTATCACGCCGGTAATATTACCTTCGTCTTCAGCATCAGCTGCTGGCAAATTCTCCAAAATAAATGCCGTTTACAGCATAAAGTTCAACGGATTCCCGCTTGGCAAATTTGAATTGAAGTCAAATTTGTCCCGCAGGGCTTATTCGATGATCGGAACGACAAAATTATCGATTTTGAGTGGAATTTTGTTCGAGTGGACCGGGACGACGCACAGTATCGGAAAAATATCCAAAGCGGGCCCTGTCCCGGCATCATTTTCCTTCGATTTTCGATCCAGTGAACGATCTGAAAACCTGCAAATGCAATTTAAGCGTAACCGGGTCAAAAGCGTGGTTGCCAATCCGCCCGTTCAAGAAAATGGCTTACGCATTCCCGTTTCGAAGAGACATCTGCGAAATGTGGTTGATCCCATGTCGGCATTGGTCCTGATTGCCCTGCAGGGTGACAAATCATCGAGACAAAATCCTTGTAGCCGTAAAATACCGATTTTTGACGGTAAAGAGCGATTTGATCTCGTTATGTCGTTCAAGAAAAATGTTCAAGTCGATGATATTAATGGCTTGAAAGGGACGGCGGTCATATGTCGCGTGAAATATGTTCCAATATCAGGACATGAACGCAACAACCAGCTGGCCTCATTTCTTTCGCAGTCGGACAAAATCCAGATTTGGCTGATGTCGGTGAACGAAGGACAACTTCACGTCCCTTACCACATCAAAGTGCCAACTCCATTTGGATTTGCAACCCTGACCACAAAGACGTTGAATATCAACGGTACCAGGCAAAATCGACTGGCCTGGGTTGATTAGAACACTGCATTCAGCGGT
Source organism: Methyloligellaceae bacterium (assembly GCA_051009705.1). GTDB lineage: Bacteria > Pseudomonadota > Alphaproteobacteria > Rhizobiales > CAYWUX01 > JANQOC01. The sequence goes on from JBPCWG010000045.1 coordinate 12,089, forward strand.
ATGCTTCAATTTCCGTAACGGAATACGGAACTCTGTGCGCCTATTGATTTGAACCTAACCGACAAAATTAGATGGTCTTGATTCTGAAACAAATTCCGGTGCAGATTGTTTTGTACCGATGGAAATTTCGTCATTGTTTCCCAAGGCTTATTGATGTTATGTTCCCCTGGAATTATTGTCGTCGTATGGTCGTAATCCCACTATAAATCTATATATATGCTGGGAATTGTTGATGGAGAACCTCATTAGGTTCAAGCTCAAAAGCTGAGATTACCACACGGGTAACATTAGAAATCCACTAGATCTGAAATTTCCTCATATGAGTGTATCAACACCCAGGATCCTCCCTGACAAATCAGGAGTTAGTCGATGAGCATTGACACACACAGAAGGTCGACGACGGCTGCCTCGGGTCGATCTGTCACGGCGGTACTTGGCCCCACAAATACAGGCAAGACACACTTGGCCATCGAACGAATGCTGGGCCATGAGTCGGGGCTTATCGGATTACCCTTGAGATTGCTGGCCCGGGAGGTCTACGACCGTATCGCGAACAAGGTCGGGGCATCACAGGTTGCCTTGATAACGGGTGAGGAAAGGATCAAGCCGGCTAATCCCAAATATTATGTCAGTACAGTTGAAGCGATGCCTCGCGATATCGACGTCGACTTTCTTGCAATTGACGAAATACAGCTGGCGGCTGACCCCGAGCGTGGTCATGTCTTCACGGATCGACTTCTCTCCGCGCGGGGAAATTCGGAAACATTGCTGCTGGGTTCGCTAACGATCAAACCTCTCATTGCTCAATTGCTGCCGGGCTCAAACTCCATAACCAGGCCGCGACTTTCGAAACTAACTTATTCAGGCATGAAGAAACTGACACGTTTGCCGAGACGAACGGCAATCGTGGCATTCTCCGCCAACGAAGTTTACGAAATTGCTGAACTTATCCGCAGACAACGCGGTGGCGCCGCTGTTGTGATGGGTGCGTTAAGTCCGCGTACGAGAAATGCGCAAGTGGAACTCTACCAGTCCGGTGATGTCGATTTTCTGATCGCAACCGACGCAATTGGCATGGGATTAAACCTTGATGTCAATCATGTCGCTTTTGCAGCAACCAGAAAGTTTGATGGACAGTTACACAGGGAACTTACACCAGCCGAACTTAGCCAGATAGCGGGAAGAGCCGGGCGTCACATGAATGACGGAACTTTTGGCGTTACAGGTAATGTCGATTCCTTTGATTCAGAACTGATTACCCAACTTGAAACACACGAGTTTCCACCATTGAAAATACTACAGTGGCGAAATTCCGACCTCGACTTTTCGAGCTTGCAAGAGCTTAAAGACAGTTTATCCAAATCACCAAGTCTGCCAAACCTGACACGGGCCCGTCTCTCCGATGATGTCATTGCACTGGAGAATGTCAGTCTGGATTCCAATGTCAAATCCCTGGCGGTTGCTCCGGCTGCAATCCGTAAACTTTGGGATATCTGCCAGATTCCCGACTACCGGAAAATTTCATCCGCCAGTCACGCAGAACTGGTCAAATCGATTTACCAGTTTGTCATTAGCGATTCCGGACACATTCCTGACGATTGGATATCGGAGCAAATTGAGCAGGCGAACCGTACGGATGGTGACATCGATACCTTGTCGACCCGGATTTCTCACATTCGCACATGGACATTTATCTCAAATCGCCCAGATCTCTTGAACGACCCGTTACACTGGCAGCAAAAAACCCGAGAGATAGAGGATCGCTTATCCGATGCCCTGCACGAACAACTCCTAAAGCGATTTGTTGATCAGCGAACATCGATACTGATGAAACGCCTGCGTGATGAAGACGAAATGTTCGCCGAAATCACAAAAGCAGGCAAAATCTACGTTGAGAAGCACTATGTTGGCGAACTTCAGGGATTCAAATTTACGCCGGACAATCGAAGTGATGGAATTCGCGGCAAAGCCGCCAGAAATGCCGCTGCGAAAGTCCTGGCAAAGGAACTGGCCATGCGGACCCGCCGAATCAGTTCCGCAAAAAGTGCTGCATTTGATCTGACACGGGATGGAGCCATATCCTGGAACAGCGAAGTCATCGCCTCTCTCGAAGCCGGTGAAGATCCGCTAAAACCTGGTTTCTCCGTTCGCTGCGACGAACATCTGACAAATGAGAACAAAGAAAAGATCAATGCCAGGCTTCAATCCTGGATCGACGAACAGTTGCAGGAAAAATTACAACCTCTCCTCGCCCTGCAGCTAGCTGATGATGTATCCGGGCTTGCGCGCGGAATAGCCTATCGATTGAAAGAAAATTTTGGCATTATAAAAAGAGAAGAAATATCTGAAGAACTGAAGTCACTGAACCAGACGGAACGGGCCCAGCTCCGTAAATTCGGCGTCCGCTTCGGAGCTTTCAATATTTATTTTCCCATACTTCTCAAACCAGCTTCGAGTGATTTAAGACGCATGTTGTGGATCCTTCAGATGGGTGAAAAACATGGCTACAATTTACAAGACTATCCGGAACCTCCAAAAGCCGGATTAACGTCGGTTCCAGCGGACAAGAAGCTGCCGCAAAACTTTTATCTCATTTCAGGTTACAAAGTTTGCGGATCGCGTGCAGTCCGCATTGATATGTTGGAACGGCTGGCCGATATGATCCGCCCGCTGACAAGTTGGCGTTCTACGGAAGGCAAGGAAGACAAACCACCTGAAGGTGCTACAGGTGATGGCGGCTTTATTATTCAACCCGGTATGATGTCGATACTCGGCTGTTCCGCCGATGAGCTGGGCGAGATTTTAAGCTTTCTGTCCTTTAAGTCTGACCTCAGAAAAAAGGCTCCAAAATCCGACACATCCAAGGAAACATCAGCTGAAGCGGAATCCGATCGAAATTCATCTGACGTTGATCAGGCTCCTGAGGTGTCGGAATCAGAGACAAAACAACAGGCTGATGAAACCAAAGGCTCCGAAGGGAATGAGAGCGTCGCCAAGACACAGGATCCGCCGATAGTTGCCGAAACTGTTGATGGAACTGCCGAAAAAGAAACAAGTGTGGACATTGCAGAAACCAAGCCCGCTGTTGCAGTGACGGACATCGCTCAAGATTCACCCCGTGACACCGAACTGAAAAGTGACGGGGAGGCGAGCAAAATCACTGCGGATGAAACCGACCATCAGGAGATAGCAGACACTGATGAACCGATGGCCAAGGAGGAGGATGAATTCGAACTTATCTGGCGACCGGTTCGCAGAAAACCGATGCGACCGAAGAGAACCGAAACCGGGCACAAAGCGCAATCACAACATCGTAAATCCAAGAATTCTCCTCCGCGCAAACAGAAGTCGAAACAGACAAAGCCACGCAAAGCAGAAAAAAAGGTCAAGCCGTTTGACCCCAATTCGCCGTTTGCAGCATTAAAGAAACTTAAAGATGACCTCGAAAGCCAGAACTCTGATCGCCAGTGATGCGGCCGCTGAACAATCGCAACGGATCGACAAATGGCTTTGGTTTACCCGATTAACCAAAACCCGCTCACAGGCGAGCCGAATGATCAGCGACGGAAAAGTTCGGATCAACAAGGCACGAGTTCAAAAACCTGCCTCAACCGTTCGGATCGGCGACGTCGTCACGGCGATGATCAATCGCAATTTACGTGTTTTTGAGGTCAAGGAGCTCGGCAGTCGGAGGGGTCCGGCTTCGGAAGCCCAGTTACTCTACAGCGACATCACACCTGAAGCGCCGGCAAAACCAAAGCGGCATTCTGCTGCAGTGAAATCACCCACCCGGGAACCGGGTTCCGGCCGGCCGACGAAAAGAGAACGAAGAAAACTAGATCGA
>JBPCWG010000046.1:0-4434 GCA_051009705.1 Methyloligellaceae bacterium
ATATAGGCTTTGGGTTCCGACAGGCTGGTGTTTTCCGGTCCAAACCGGTTTCTCAGGTCCAGAACCGTACGAAATCCTTCATAGTCAATCTTTGCCAGGGGTGTGAGCCCGGTTTTTTCCGAAAGCAGATTTTTCATGACATTATCAGCGGCTTCCGGTTTGATCGCCGGCATCCGTCGAAGCAGCAGGGCTTTTGCCGGCTCGTAATTTTTCGGACAGAGGCACCAGTCCAGACCTTTCAGATAAGCCCTGATATAGCCCTCAATCAGTGCGGGATTATCGGCCGCCCATTGACGGCTAGCGGTGAAAATGCCGCCCTGGTAGTGGGGACAGACTTCGCCGCTTTTTGCCAAGACCTTGTAGCCCTGGTTGCGGGCCATACTCGAGAACGGTTCAATGAGGAGTGTTCCCGCATGGTTGCCGGATTTCACGGACTCCCACCGATGTGGCGTTGCCCCAACCGGTTCAATACTGTAATCCCCAAACTTTAACCCATTTTTTTCCAGCATCTCATAGAGGACAAAAGCAAATCCCGTATAAAGTGCATCCATGGCCAATGTCTGACCGCGCAAGTCTTCGAAATTCTCAATGCCCTTAGCAACGGCGAATGTCAGCTCTATCTGGGTGGCTCCCATGAACACGAACAGATCCGGAGCTATTGGAAGTTCCACCGCTCCCTGACCCTCCTGATAAGCGATGACATTGTCGAGCGCCGTTCCGGCGATCTGGAACTTCTGGGCGACGAGATTCTCAATCTGATAAGGAGAACTCGTTGTCGTCTCATGGTCTACCCTGAGCCCGAATTCTCTGAAATAGCCATTTTCATCGGCTGCGAATATAGGCAGGTTCGGCGCACCGGGAAAGGTAATGAGACTGAGATCATTTAAATTTTCAGACATAGATTTTGCTTCTCAACTTACTAGTTCAATGAATTAATTCGCCAGTCGATTATTATTTTGCCTGCTGGATTGCCTGCCAGACTTTGCAGGGGGTTGCAGGCATGGTGATGTCGTGAACGCCAAGGGGATATAGCGCATCGATCAGCGCATTGATGAGAGCTGCGAGGGCCGGGGTTGTTCCACCTTCACCACCGGCCTTGATGCCCAGGGGATTGGTCGGCGACGGGACTTCATTCAGTTCTGTCTTGAAAAACGGAAACTGATCGGCACGGGGCATGGCATAGTCCATGAGAGATCCCGTCAGAGGCTGACCCGAGGCCTTATCTATACAAACAAGCTCGCACATGGCCTGCCCAATACCTTGAACAATACCCCCATGAGTCTGTCCGTCGACAATCAGCGGATTGATGGCACGTCCGACATCATCAATGGCCACATATTGAGCGATCTCATATTCTCCCGTTTCCGGGTCGACCTCTACTTCGCAAACATGGCTGCCATTGGGGAACACCTGGGTGTGCATTTCGTTTTGCTTGGAAACCGTTAGCCCGCCCTGGAGGTTTTCCGGAAGATCAAGTGATGCCGATGATTTGGCAAGTTCGAACCAGTCTATTGTTCGGTTACTGCCGGCAAGCGAAAATAGTCCATCCTCAAAATTGATTTCGGCTTCCGGGACACCAAATAGGATGCCGGCGATTGCTATTCCCTTTTCGATCAATTCGTCAGAAGCCATGACAATGACGGTTCCGGCCATACGCATGGAACGTCCGGAATGGGAACCGCCGCCGACTTTGACAATATCCGTGTCGCCGACAATTACATTGACCTCGCCCACGGATACACCGAGCCAGTCCGCAGCGACTTGGGCAAAACTTGTCTCATGACCCTGGCCGCTGGGTTGGGTGCCGATAACAAGGTCGATGATACCACTTGGACGGACGGTAATGTCGGTCCGTTCAATTGGTGACCCCGTCGATGATTCCACATAGTTGACGAGACTGCGGCCCAACAGCCTGCCCCCTGCCTCGGCCTGTTGTTTGCGCGTTGCGAAACTGTTCCAATTGCTCAGATTGCGCGCCTTTTCCATGCTCACCGCATATTCGCCACTGTCATAAAGTGCGCCAATCGGATTGCGGTAAGGCATTTGCGATGGTTTGACGAGATTGCGCAGGCGTAACTCCACGGGATCCATATTCAGTTCCCGGGCCACGTGATCGACGAGGCGTTCAATGGCGAAAGTCACTTCCGGACGTCCGGAACTGCGATAAGCCTGGGTGGGCACCGTGTTTGTATGCACAGCCCTGGCCCGTACATAGGCGTGTGGAATATCGTAATTTCCGGTAATGAGTGCCGTTCCCTTGCCGAGAGGGGAAAGTGAGACCATGAATGCACCGATATTGCTGATATTGTCGGCGCGCATGGCGAGAAACCGGCCGTTTTCGTCAATGGCCAGTTCAACCCGGGTATGAAGGTCCCGTCCCTGATAATCCGACAGAAAAGCCTCGCTTCGGCTGCAGGTAAACTTGACGGGACGACCAAGCTTTTTTGCCGCCCAGAGAACCAGGCCAAATTCCACATAAACCCGATTACGAGTTCCAAAATTTCCGCCGACGTCCTTGCAGATGATCCGTAGATCATCCGGGTTGATTCCGAGCGCTGCGGAAATTTCGCGTTTGTGGCGAACAGCGCCGCCGCTTCCGGCATAAAGTGCAAATCTGTCGGATTGAGAATCGTAAACACCCAAGGCCGCCCGAGGCTCCATGGGAACACCGGTCACCCTCTCGACATGGAAATCGAGACCAACAACATGGGCCGCGTCTTCAAAAATGTCATCTGTCGTGCTTTGGTCACCAAACACGCGATCGACACAACGATTGGTTTCCGGACGATCCCAGAGCTTTGGCGCATCCGGCTCAAGCGATTCCAGGGCATTCGATACAAAGGGCAGGGCATCTATATCAACGATGACCTGTTCAGCAGCACTTAAGGCCTGTTCCCGGGTCTCCGCGACGACGATGGCAATCCCTTCCCCCACATAGCGGACCTTATCTGCAGGTAAGAGATAGTGAGGATTGATGACAACATCAGCGTCACCGGGCCCGCGCAGTTTGACGTCATTGTCGGTCGACGGCACCGGACTGTGGGGAATGGCTTGCAAACCGTCCCGGTGGCAATCTTCACCGGTAAAGATCGCAAGAACTCCAGGCATGTTGCGCGCGTTATCGGTATTTATGGTGCGGATATGGCCATGGGGAATGTCGGATCGGACAATGGCGCAATGACATTGATTTGCTTCAATAAAATCATCGGAAAATTGTCCTTGTCCCCGCAGCAGACGATCATCTTCCTTACGACGAGTATGGGTACCGATGTTCTGAATTTTGTTCAAAGCTATATCTCTAGATTTTCCGGTCCAAAAACATTCTTAACTGCCCGCCGCATCTATCAGAACGAAGGCTATTTGACACAACTTGTCGGAGCGATTGGACCAGACGTGATTGGTAGCTCGCTGAATACAAACATCTCCGGCGCGCATCAAGGTTTCGCCATCATCAACAACGAGGGTAATCTCGCCACTGAGCACGATGGCGTAGTCCAAAGTCTGGGTTTTGTGCATGAAAGGATGCTTTGATTTTCCTGTGTCCGACAGGGCGTGGCTTGCCCCCATGTCGCCAAAGGCCTTCTGGGCATCTTGTGCATCGATTTTGTCAATATAATCTGCTTCCGGTGGAAATTCGACGATGCGAAAATTATTTCCCCGGAACTGGGGCTCGAGCTTCATGGCGTCGGTGACAGGATCTGTTGTTTCGTCAAGATTGACCGGCATGTCCTCGGTTAGCCAGAGATTATTGATAACGACCCCCGGGCGATGAGGAGAAGTTTTGACATAAGGCGTTTTTCGATCCTCAAGAATTATCGAGTCACCCTGGTCGTCATGACCCGTGACGATTCTTCTTATGCGACTTTCCATGAGTTGTGCCCTTAGTTTGACTAATTTTGGTTAGTTTAAAGAAAGTGATTTATCAGAATAATTTAGAGTAACGGTGATGCGCCCTTCATTGAGGCGCCAGGGCTGAATGTGATAGGTTCTATATCCCCCTTGAAAAAAAGGATCGTCTTTCAAGATCTGTTCTATTTCTGATTGCGTGCTACCGACCATGATAAACAGGCCTTCGCCTGTCGGTTTCTCCGTCTCTTCATCGATATAGGGACCCGCAAGGAATAATTTGCCTGAACATTCAAGTCCTCTCACAAATTCAAAATGAGCCTTGCGGGCTTCCCCGCGCTCATCAGCGGTTTCGGTAGGTCTGAGAAAGACCAGATACAGTTTCTCGCCCAGAAAATTTTTGCGCATCTCCTCAACGGTGGAATTTTCCTGAGCCATTTTGAATTCCTGCATATTCCCGAAATAATGATGTGGATTTAAAGCATAGATTGGCATAAAAACTAAGACAACAGTATAAATCAGATTGGTGAACTATCCTGTGAGATCCGGTTCAGAGAATGATACAGTGTATCAAACTGGAAAAATGCA
>JBPCWG010000047.1:0-7725 GCA_051009705.1 Methyloligellaceae bacterium
CCACGACAATGCTGGCGAGCGCCAGGAGAAAATCCAGCACAGACGGCTTCTCAGGATTTGAAGTTTCAAATGGTCCTGTCGTTAAAAACGCCAAAGCCATCATGCCGGCAAAAAACAGGACGACGAGAGTCCACGGCTGAATGATGATGAATGTCGCGGCTGTAACAACATAAATGCCGACTGCGACTGCAAAGGGTAGGTAAATCCAATAGGAAACACCGACAGGACGTCGTCGTATCCCAACAGAAAACCATGTTTGTACGGAAAAAATTCTCGAAAACGCCATGCGATATCACAATAATTCCGGCCAATGACGGTCTCAATTATGAACCTTCATTGGCCGGTGGTTGCTTGCAGGACTAGAGTTTACCGATTTCTTTCAAGTATTTTTCAGCTCCGGGATGGAAAGGAATGGGGCCCTTTGTCGACATGGAATCCGGTGACGCTGTTTTCTTGATAAGACGGTGAGATTTCTCTTTAAAGGTTTCGATCTGCTCGTACATGGCTTTGGTAATATTATAAGCGGTTTTTTCGTCCAGATCTGGATTGGCGATGACCAGAACGCCCACGCATATGGATGATGTGCCGTTAGGCGTCCATTTGTATTCACCGGGTTTGACCTGACATATCTCGCCACCGAGTTTGTCGACTACTTTCTTCGCCGTATTTTCAGGAATAGGAAGCAGGACCGCCTCTATTCCCTTGGCTGTCTCGCGAATGCGTGGATGGTTGTAGGAAATTCCCAGGACATACATGTCAATGCGGCGATCCAGCATCAATGAAACCATCTCTTTCGATGCGGCATTGACGACCTGCCCACCCCAGGACTTGATGTTGTCGGGGCTGGCGCCAAGTTCCGACAACAGGGCTGCTCCTACCGTGCTGTCCATATTGCCCTTGCGGTTGATAGCCACGCGGACAGGCAGCTTCTTGGCGACAATATCAGCGAATGACTTCACGCCGTGCTTGTCTGCATATGACTTGTTGATTATCACATGGGTCAGTTGGAAGCGGGCCTGTGCCGTATAAGCCCGGAACAGGGCTCTAATATTTTTAACAGGCCCCTTGTAAGGTGGCTGACCGGAAATTGCGGCACTAATTTCTCCATCACTTGCCATGCCTAAGGGAACTTTGCCGTTGGCGACAAGAGGAATATTGGCCAGACCTCCGGAGGATGTCTGGTAAGTCACCGTCGATCCGGGAAAAGCCTTGGCGACGGCCGCATCAATTCCGCCGCCAATTCGGGACCATAATCCCCCGGGACTTGCTCCGGTAAGGGTCAGATTGTAGTTCTGGGCGCTGGCGTCTGAATTGAAACCGGCGACCAAAGCGGCCGCAACGACTGCCCCGAGAATCGGCTTTAAATTGATCATGATTTTCCTCTCCTTAATTTTTGTTGGATTATTGGTTGTCTGTCATCCATTTGGCAGCATTTGTAGATCTGATCTCTTTTAAACAACAGAATATACCATGCTTCTTCGTCAATAAATGTTTCTTCCCTTCCTCGCTTCAGTTACTTCGCATTTTTAATGCCTGTGGTCATTATGGCAATGTTCGCCAAATTTCAATAAATTCGTCCCGCGACAATATCCGCCGAATTGGCAGGTTCGAGATATCCTGATCTGGATCCGCAGGAACGATGGAATCGCCGTTCCATATCCACCAGTAAATCGAATGCCCCTGACGATCGCGTATCGCAAATCGAAAATTTGGAAATGGTAGTACTCTCGGGAAATGAGGGTCATTGAGGCATTTCCGCGCTTTAATTCTGCCGCCTTCAATGGATTGAGCCAGCGGATAGAGCACAATATTCTCAAAATTGGCGTCACCGGGATCTTCAAGGGGATGATCATAGTTTCGCGGATCTATTCTCAGGACATCCGGATAGGTTTGATGGTAGTGCGTAACTTTCGCATAACCGAACCCTCTTGTGAGATCAATCTCGTATATGTCGCCGATCTCAGCCACTATAAACTGTAGCTCTCTAAGGTCGAAGGATGAAACAGTTCTTCAAATACAATTTTTTTCGGGGACAGACCCTGGTCATGATGGGCCTCGAGAAAGGTTTCCAGAACATGTCGGTTATTGAGAGCTCCATAGGACCAGAGATCATCGGACAGTGTTTTCGCGCGGGCCAGATTGTCTTCGACAAACGGCATTGTCACTTTGGTTGCCGAGGTGTCCTCAAGGGCCGCAATGGCCATGGCTTTTGCTTCCGAATAGGCTTTGAATAACGCCCCGGGAAGCCATGGATGCTTTTCACTGAGATGTGTTCGCACACCCAGAACATGCATGATCGGAAAAATTTCTGTTCTCTTGTAATAATCTTCGGCAATGCCAATTGTGTCGGGAAACAGACGTCCCACTTGTGGGTGTCCTTCATGGAAACAACGGGGCCAGCGTGGCCCAATGATGCCATCGATATGTCCGTCCGCAAGCAATTGGTTAAGGGGTAAATTTTCCGGCGCAGCCTCAATCCGGATCTCGTCAGGTAACTCCAGTTTCAGCTTTTCAGGACGTCCAGGTTCATCCATGCCGCCCCGAACCCAGAGTATGTCAGAGGCTTTTACACCGTAATCGGCGAGTATGGCGCGGGCCCAGATATTGGCCGTAAGCTGATATTCTGTAATCCCGATTTTTTTACCCCTGAGATCTTCCGGCTTGGTGATGCCCCGATCTTTACGTATGTAAATCGATGTGTGGCGAAAGGCCCGGCTCAGGAACACGGGTATCGCAACATAGGGTGGATCATCGCGGGTCAGGGATACGCAATAGGAACTCAGGGACAGTTCACTGATGTCATAGGCCTGATGACGAAAGGAACGGAAGAACATCTCTTCCGGCGACTGCAACATGATAACTGGGTTCACACCATCTATGAGCACGCGTTTGTCATATATGGGGCGGGTGCGATCATAGTCTCCCATGGCGATTGACAGTTGCAGTTCGGACATGTCTTAATTTCCTATTGAAAGTGCAGATCAACGGGTGAGGCCGTCTCGGCACTCTTTAGTATGGCGTAACAAATTTCAAGAGAGGCCTTGCCCCATTCACCATCCTGAATTGGCAGCTGGCCATGCCGCACAGTCGATACGATGGCGTCGGCGAAAGATTGGCGCGAATAAGCGAAGGGACACTCGATCTCTTCAATGGTTTCATTGCCAAACAGTGTTACCCCATCGGCGCGCAGTTGCAGATCTCCCTCGTCACAAAAAACGACCACCGGGCCGAAATGTTCATGGTGTGCCGGTGCGATATCCAGTTCCAGGCCGGAGAATTTACGTGAATCTTTCTGTGAGGTTTCATTGGCCGACTTTTTCAGGTTGCGTCTTGCAGTACCATAGCTGGATGTGGATTTCCGGCGCCCCAGTTCCGAGATATTGTTCATCCAGATATCAGAGTCGAAATGTGCAAAGCCCGAATAGGTTAGGTTTGCAATAGTTTCATTTTCAAATCTAAGAAGCAAGCTATAAGCGCCCTCGGTTGGCCGGGTCGGGTCCCATTTTCCGGTCATGGCCATGACACTCCGGGCTTTACGTCCCATAAGGCGCCGCGCAACATCGATTTGATGGATTGCCTGGGAAAAGACGACGCCACCACCACGTGATGTATCGAGTTCCTCGGGCGTACGCGGGCGATAGAGAAAATCCGTACAGTTCAGGGCATGCAGCATACGGACATTGCCCAGACGCCCGCTTGCAATAATTTCTGCCGCTTTCAGAACCGGGTCATCGAAACTGTGGCAAGGACCGACGAAGAGGTGAACACCGTTTTGTCGTGCCGCTGTTATCATAGCATCGGCGTCACTCAGAGTCAGGGCGATAGGTTTCTCTACCACCACATGTTTGCCGGCCTGCATACAAGCGATCGCATGAGAGCCGTGCATTCCATGGGATGTCGCCACGTAGACCATTTCAATAAGGTCATCAGCCAACATTTCATCCAGTGTTGCGAAAGCCCGGCCTGTAAAACTATTATCATACGCCCGGCGTGCCTCTGGCGACCGGGCCACAGCGGCTATCAATTCAATATCAGGATGCCGGGCAAGCGCTTCCGCCGTCAGGGCAAACCCGCGACCGAGGCCAATAGCACCAAGTCTGACCGGTTCAGAGGTCAAGAATCAGGTCTCCTTTGTTTGCCCGCGAAATGCAGATCATAATCTGGTTTTCCTTTTCTTCGTCCAACAGCACCATGTCCCTGTGATCCACTTCACCGGAGATCAGCCTGGTCCGGCAGGTTCCACATGTGCCGCTTTCACACGAGCTGGTTGTTTTGATGTCGGCATCCCGGATGGTTTCCAGGATAGTCCGGTCTGCCGGTACCGTCAGTTTCCGGTTTGATTTTTCCAGAATGATATCGAATGGTTTGTCATCTTCGCGGATAATCTCGACGGTCTTGAATTCCTCAAAGTGGATATTTTCCTCCGGCCAGTGCCCGGAGAGCGCCTTGACTTCTTCCATCAATGGCGCCGGACCGCAGCAATAGACATGCTCTTTTCCCGGCGATTCAAAGTGGTCCCAAAAATCATAAACAAGTGCCGGCTCCCCCTGATCGTGATGAAGGGTGATGGCGTTGCCGCATAATTGCTGAAGGTCTTTACCATAGGCCGTGTGTTCCGGACTCCGGGTACAGTAAATCAGTTGAAAAGGCTTGTTTGCTGCCGACAGGGCCTCGACCATGGCATAAATGGGCGTGATACCGATACCACCGGCAATCAGTAAATATCGATCCGCGGATACCAAGGCAAAATCATTCTGAGGCGGTTCAATATTGATGGAATCCCCCGCTGATAGATCTGTGTGCATGGATTGGGAACCGCCCCGGGAAGCTGTTTCGCGCTTGACGGCAATTGTATAGCTCTCGGGGTTATTGTCCGGGTGGAGGAGTGAATAACGCCGCATGGCCCCTGAAGGTGTTTCCACCGTAATGTGCGCTCCGGCAACAGCGGTTGGAAGCGGACGATCTGACACGTTGGATAGCCGGAATTCCTTGATTTCAGGCGTCAAATCCTGAATTCCGGTCACGCACATTTCTATTCGTTCGATCAAGGCTCCAGATCCCTTGTGAACCACGAAAGTTAGATATCTAAGTTTTTATTGTCAATTCTATAAATAATGTTAGCTTTGGAGTACATCAATTCGCATGCGAATGGAGATAAAATGCTAAGTGCCGGAGAAAATGACGTTCTGGTCCGAGTTGGGCCCGATCAGCCCATGGGCAAACTGATGCGACAGCACTGGACGCCGGTTTGCCTTATCGAAGAAGTTCTGGAACCGGATGGCAAACCTATCCTTGTGGAGGTTCTGGGGATCCGCCTTGTGGCATTTCGTAATAGCGAGGGCAAATTGGGTCTGCTGGATGAATTGTGCCCTCACCGCAGGGCGTCCCTGGTGCTTGGGCGCAATGAAGATTGCGGGCTCAGATGTTTATACCATGGCTGGAAGTTCGATACGGAAGGGCGTGTCAAGGCGATGTCGTCGGAACCCGAAGGCAGTCCCCTCATGAACAAAGTGCGACACCGTTCCTATCCGACCCATGAATGGGGTGGATTTGTCTGGGCGTGGCTTGGAGAATTGGAAGACGTGCCTGAATTCCGTTTGCCGGCTTTTTCCCCCTCGGATGACCAGCAGACCTCGATACTGAAAATTCGTATTCCCGCCAACTGGGCGCAAATTACCGAAGGGCAGATCGACTCGGCGCATTCCTCTTCACTGCACTCATCGGATATGGTGCCGGCCCGGGTTGAATCCGCGGAAGCCGACGATCAAAGCTGGTACCGTCCGTCGACGGACAAATCGCCGCGAATGCAAACTCAAACGACAGCTTACGGATTTCATTATGCCGCCATACGCCGACCGATCAAGAATTCCGCGACCCACAATTATGTCCGGGTGACCGAATATATAGCGCCTTACGTTTCCCTTATTCCTCCGAACAGTTCCTACAACGTCGCCAGCGTCATTGTCCCCATCGACGATGAGACTTCGGCATTTCATTTTATCGCCTGGGGTGATCCCGAAACAACGCCTTCGACGGAAGCCTGGCGTGCCTTCAACCGCGCAGTTCCAGGGGAAGATCTGGATCCGGAAACCTGGGCACCTTACCGGACATTGGAGAACTGGTTCGGACAGGATCGGGAACTCATGAAGGAAGGCAGTTTTACAGGTATTGCCGGGATTCCCAATCAGGATATCGCCATGTGGGTTTCCATGGGGGCCATCGTCGACCGGACCCACGATATTCTCGGAGCATCAGACCTGGCGATCGTCGAATTTAGGCGCCTTATGGTGGATGCCGCCCGAATTGTTGAAAGTGGCGGCAAAGCCATCGGTACAGATCCTAACATCGTATTCACCGACATCGCCTCTTATCAGGAAATCATTTCGAAAGAGGCGGATTGGCGATCCCTCGTCAACAGTGATTCGACTGTTGCTGCCGAATAAGTTGTTCCGGGTGCCCGTTACAAGATTCGTTAAGATTTTCCGCGTGTAGGTTCTATGGACAGTCCCTGTTGAACCAGCAATTGTTCGTCAGCATTCAGATTGTCGATCATTTTCAGAAGCTGGCGGCGCATGGCGGCAAGTTCTTTTTCATTGATCCCGTCAACGGCAACCCGGTTTGTTTCCTCTGCGAGAGGAATCAGATTTTCCCTGAGTTCGCTGCCTTTGTTCGTGAGATAGACAAGCTGCCGTCGCTTTTCCGGATTCGGCGCGCGCTTTTCAACGAGATCCAGATTTTCCATTTTTGTAATGGCTGAGTGAACCGTCGGCTCCATTAGTCCGGCCCGCCTGCTGAGTTCCTTCTGCGACAAACCATCCTCGTCCCACAATATGCGCAGAAAGATCCAGTGGCCAAAGGATATTTTATGCTCGGAAAGGCGATATTCCAAACTGCGTCTGAAGTTCCGGGATAATAACCGGACAATGTGTGCCAGGCGCTCATCCGCATGTTTCGCGCGATGAATTTCTGTGAGATTGTCCTTGTTGTCGGATTTCAAGTTACCATTGTCCTTGGCAGTCACAAATTTGCAGGTTGTTCCGAGCTTTTCAGTCGTACTCTTCAGTTGCTTTATCGGGAAGTTTTGACATCAGGAGTCCCTGGAGGTGTCGGCAAGTCAAAAGCTTTTGAATCCAGAGATAATAAGAGATAATATTAGTCCTTTTCCTGCACTCGTTTGCACAAAAACTCCCAGGCTCTCTCTGTGGCGACAGGGGGTTGATTGTACTGGGAATTGAGGTCGGCTTCTCCAATCGACAAATACTTCACGTCTCCGAGTTGCATGGACTGCATCTGAACACGGGCATTTACCATCAGGTAAATCGCTGAAAGAACTGCCTCTTCGAGGGTTATACCGGCTACCGTGCAACCATGTCCTCGCATCAAAACGGCATAATTGTCGCCAAGTGTTTCCGCCAGGCTCAGCCCCTGTTCGTGATTGGCGACAAGAAGATTGGTGTCGCCGAAGTAATCATGAATATCCCAGACGGGAATTTCCTTTCCAATTCGCCCCGCCGAATGAAATACGGGTCGGATGGGCGTATTTGTAACTCCGAACGGCAGCACCTCATAAGCATGGTTGTGGACAACGGATTGGATTTCCGGCCGCTTTTCGTAGATGGCGCCGTGAATGAACCGTTCGAGATAGGGTTTTCGTTCCCCCGGATTGACGTCCGTCCCGTCCAGTTCAAATTCCATGATGTCCTCTACCTGAACAAGCTCCGGGCT
>JBPCWG010000048.1:0-6952 GCA_051009705.1 Methyloligellaceae bacterium
GCTCTGACCGGCGACCAGCACGTCGCCAATGAACACCCGATAACCGGAAAACCCGGCTGGTGGACAACAATGGTCGGACCCGGCCGCCCCATTGACACGAACATTTTCTATGTCATCTGCGTAAACATTATTGGCGGTTGTATGGGATCGACGGGACCTTCCTCGATCAATCCTGCAACGGGCAGGGTCTACGGTTTGGATTTTCCGGTCATCACGATCAAAGACATGGTTCGTGCCCAAATCCGATTACTCGATAAGCTGGAAATTCCTGACCTCTTCTGCGCCATTGGTGGATCAATGGGCGGTATGCAAGTCTTGCAACTCGTGGCCTCTCATGGAGACCGGGTTTATTCAGCGATTCCGGTTGCGGCCACAGCCCGTCATTCATCGCAGAATATCGCCTTCCACGAGGTTGGACGCCAGGCAGTTATGGCCGACCCCGACTGGCATGGGGGCCGTTATACCGACAATGGATCCAATCCCCGCAAGGGGCTTGCGGTGGCGCGCATGGCGGCGCACATTACCTATCTTTCAGACGATGCCTTACATCGTAAATTTGGGCGCTCGCTGCAGGATCGCGATAAGCTTACTTTCGGATTCGATGCGGACTTTCAGGTTGAAAGCTATTTGCGCCACCAAGGCTATCGCTTCGTCGATCGCTTCGACGCCAATTCTTATCTCTACATTACCCGGGCGATGGATTATTTCGACCTGCCGGCAGACTATAGCGGTGCCCTGGCGCAGGCCTTTCGCAATCTTTCAACCCGGTTCTGCGTCGTATCGTTTACTTCCGACTGGCTGTATCCAACGCGCGAAAGTCGCGAAATTGTCCAGGCATTAAACGCTGTAGCTGCTAATGTAAGTTTTGTCGAAATTGAATCCGACAGCGGTCATGACGCTTTTTTGCTGGATGAGCCGGAATTTTTTCAAACCATATCCGGGTTCATCAATTCAACAGCCAAGTCACGGGGCATACTCCCCAAGTAGCATGAGTGACGGAATTCGGGACGTCAATATCGTGAATATGAAACCAGACTTTACAGCCCATGACTCAACAACCCGTGTTGACCACCTTCTGATCGAAGAAATGGTCACCCGTGGTGCTCGAGTCCTTGATGTCGGCTGCGGTAATGGCGACCTCCTGAAACTATTGATAGAAGCCAAGGAAATAGACGGACGCGGTGTCGAAATCAGCCAGGAAGGCGTGAATTTATGCGTGTCCAAGGGATTGTCCGTTGTCCAGGGGGATGCGGATCTCGATCTCGCCAATTATCCCGACGATTCTTTTGACTTTGCAATATTGAGTCAAACATTGCAGGCGACAAACCGGCCCAAGCATGTTCTCGATCAGTTGTTGCGGATAGGAAGACGGGCAATTGTGTCATTTCCAAATTTCGGCCACTGGAAAATCAGAGGTCAGTTGTTGTTCACAGGGCGCATGCCTGTTACGGAAAATCTGCCCGTAGCCTGGCACGAAACCCCGAATATTCACTTCTGCACAATAAAGGATTTCGTGGAATTGAGCAGTGAACTCGACGCGAAAATCGAACGTTCCGTCGCTCTAAATGCGAGCGGTCAAAAACTGGGAATCACGCTCCCCTTGTTCATGCAGAATATTATCGGGGAACAGGCTATTTTCTTACTCAAGAGATCTCGCGAAATTTGATTTTGCCGAAATAGCATTGCTATGCAGCGGGCCTGATATCTTTCTTTTCCGGTTTGTCATTCAAGAAGGTGGTGTTTCTTGGAAAACCTGATTGGGCTGTAGACAATCGGCTTGACGCCGGGACGGCTTCACCAACTCCAATTGCCGAATACACAGATTTTTGGGCTTCAACAAGAAGCACACCTGAAAAAACCGGCCAGAATTTACTACCGAGTTTTTCCCAGGCGCTTGCGGATTTCAAGAAAATCTCCAAATTTATCGGCGGCACATAGAGAGTCGATGAATAGGTTGTTGGCTCGAACATGCAATCCCGCAACAAGCGATCGAGCTGACCACGGCTGTAGGGGCGGCCATGGCCAAAGGGCGTCGAATCAAATCTCGCCCAGAAACCCCGGCGATTGGGGACAGCAATCAAAATTTTTCCTTCGGGGGCGAGCACGCGCCAAACTTCGCGAAGCATCAGGCGCACGGATTCCGACAGTTCAAGATTGTGTATGATGAGAACCCTGTCAACGCTGGCATCGGCCACGGGAAAGCATGTCTCATCCACCAGTGTCGAAAGGTAAGGTCCCTCCGAAGGCCAGGTGAGGACACCTTGGCCGGCTGGCATAAGTGCCGCGACTGATTCTGCTTCTTCCTGGAACATTTCCAGAAACGGAGTGGCATAACCGAGACCCAGTAAACTCAGCCCTGTCATTGTTCCAAAGCACTCACGAATTTTGTTTCCAAGAAATCTTTTCGCGATCAGTCCTGCCGGACGGTGATAAAAATCTCTCAATTCCTTTACATCAAGATACATGTTGGTATTGAACTGCGTTATCGAAATTGTGGCTTGGCCGAATTCCTGCGGTCAAATTTGACTGGCAACCGAGGACCTCAGCAATTATATCTGTTGCAATCAGAAAATTACAACAAGACAAGTTTATTGAACAAAGCTGAGCTGAGTTAACCTAATCCCGGCTTGCTGCAATAAATTGTTAGATCCGAGGAAAGACACAATGTCAGAATTAGAAATTTATCAGTTTCCGTGCCTGAGCGATAATTTTGGTGTGCTGATTCATGACCCTGTCAACAATCTTACGGCATCTATCGATGCCCCCGAAACCGCCGCCGTAAAGAAAGCCCTGTCCGACAAAGGCTGGCAACTGACCCATATTCTGACCACCCACTATCATGCTGATCACACGGATGGCAATCTGGATCTGAAATCCGAATTCAATTGCACCATTGTCGGCCCGAATGCCGAAAGCGACAAGGTTCCGGGCATAGATGTGCGTGTCGCAGACGGAGATAGCTACCAGTTTGGTGCATTCGAAGCGAAAATATTCGATACGCCGGGACATACAGCCGGTCATATCAGCTATTGGTTGCCTGAAGCCGAATTGGCGTTTGTGGGAGACACCCTGTTCGCTCTGGGTTGTGGACGTTTGTTCGAGGGCGATGCGGAAACCATGTGGTCTTCACTGAGCAAACTACGCGCTCTTCCTGAATCGACAAAAGTCTATTGCGGACATGAATACACACTCTCCAATGCCGAGTTTGCCCTGACCATCGAACCTGGGAACACGGCGCTACAACAGAGAGTGGAAGAGATCCGTCAACTACGCAGCGCTGACAAGCCGACGCTTCCAACCACAATCGGGCTGGAGTGCGAAACTAATCCATTTTTGCGTCCGCAAAGCCCGGAAATTCAGGAACTGCTGGGAATGCAGGGTAAATCCGACGCCGAGATTTTTGGTGAAATCCGCCATCGAAAAGACAATGCCTGACCTGTTCCATGTCCAGCGCCCGTGAAATAATCAAACGTCTGTCTCTGGCGCCGCACCCGGAAGGCGGATTTTTCCGGGAGACTTTTCGCGACAAGCCGATGGACGGAGATGAAAACAGGTCTTGTTCAACGACCATCTATTATCTGCTACCTGAAGGTCAAATTTCGCACTGGCATCGAATCGACAGTGCGGAAATCTGGCACTGGTATGCCGGCGCGCCATTGCAGCTCTCAATCACCGGTCACGAAGATGAGGTACCGACAATTGAACTGCTTGGTTCCGATTTCGAACAGAACCAGAACCCACAGATCATTGTTCCCGCCGGTTACTGGCAGTCGGCCCGGAGTTTGGGCGCTTGGTCTCTCGTCGGGTGCACGGTTGCACCCGGATTTGAATTCGAAAAGTTTGAACTCGCCGAAAAGAACTTCGAGCCCGGCTCTTGAACCCGTATTTGCTCTGATTCGTTTTCGGATAAAAAACGAATCAGTTCCGGAAAAACCTGATACCGCAAAGCCTCAGTTCTTACACAAATGAGTTGTGAATTCCCGAATTCCCTGGAAATCCGTCACAAAATCAACCGAATACCCCACAAATTCTGTGTATTGATACCACCGCGGTTGCTTGCTCTCTTGCGAGGTGACTCCCCGATTTAATATTATTAGGCAAGTCGTTGTGAGGGCGACAAGCGGGGTAAAAATTTATGATTCGTCAATCAACCGAGTGCTTGAGTGCGCTCTTTGTTGACTACGACAATATTTACTTGTCTCTACGTCGTAAAAACGAAGAAGCAGCACGCAGATTTGCCAAAGATACAGGGTCGTGGCTCAAGGAAATAGAAACCGGGGGTCTGATTACCCCGTCCAGCAGCAGCGAACCCGAATTCAAAAGACGGCTGGTCCTGAACCGCTGCTACGGCAATCCTGTGCCGCGACGGAATGGGAAAGACAATGCTACGGACATGCACTCATTTCCGTTTGTTCGGCATCATTTCCTGCGATCTGGTTTTGAAATCATGGATTGCCCGCCGCTCACGGCGCAACTGAAAAATTCTTCCGATATTCGGATGGTCATGGATATTCGTGATCTGCTCGAACACGAAACCTATTTTGACGAGTTTATAATATTGTCTGGTGATGCGGACTTCACGCCCATACTCCACCGGCTACGCTCTCACGCTCGGCGGACGGTTATTTTCGCCAACGACTATACTGCAGCTCCTTACACAGCCATTAGCAACGGAGAAATCAGAGAAACGGATCTCATCCATTTTCTGATGGAAGGAAATGTATCCTTAAAACCGGAAGCGAATAATGCGGATGCAGTGGCTGAAGGCCAGGATACAGCTCCCACGCTCGACCAGATCCGCAAGGAAATTGTCGACGAGGTTATCCGGGCTATCCATGAATCGGATAAGCCTGTCCCTATCGCGTTTCTTGCAGATAAGGCGCAGAAATCAATTGGCCATGAGAAAACCGTCGGTACGAACTGGGCCGGTTACGGAGCCTTTAGAATATTCCTGGCAGAGAACCTGCCAAACAACTTCGAATTGACGGAGACTCCGCCTTATTACGTTCTCGACCCCAATCGACACCAAATTCCCGGTGGCAATACGACTCAGAGTTCTGAGAATTTGTCCGTGTCTCAGGAACCGCCAAGGCAGGAACCGCCAAGACAGGAACCACAAAGGCAGGAACCACCAAGCCTGCCGACACAGAATGAGCCGGTAGCCGTTCATCTGAAACCCGAAAAACCCATTCTGCAGGAACCAGTGGTCGAGGCACCTCAAATCAGCCAGCAGGATCGTGGGATCAGCCTTCAGGATTCCATTTCCAGAATACATCAGGCTTCGAAAGCACCGCCACTGGCACCACCGGACTATGCACTCATATTCAACCTGCTGGCTCAGGAATTGACCGAAAATGGACTGAGCGGGGCACAGACGATCAATAATATTGTCACCCGCGCAGCCCAGCATCAGAAAATGTTCCGTCATGAGGATATTCAGTTTGTTCTGGACGCAGTGAGCGAGGCAGATCCGTGGTTCGAACAAGGCGCATCAGCAGAGCTCTTTGCCGGCAGGTTTCGCAATTACGTGATTGCGGCCTGCCGTCAGGCCGGACTGCAGTTCTCGCTCGATGAGCTCAGTCTCATTGATGCGTGGTTTGTCGGAAAAGAGCTGAATGTTCCACAGCAGACTTTACCAGCGCAGCAGCAGGAAAATGCCCCGCGAGCCGATGCACCAATGCTCGAACAACAATCCGAACCCTTTGTGAACATTCCACAGGGGCAAATACCGGACACGCAAACCAATGTTGCCACTGCTGACCAGAATATGTGGTGGGACCAGCCATTGCCATCACCTCTGGAATCCGGAGGAAACACGATACCGGAGCCTCAACAGCATGAGCACGGCGATGCGTCCGGACTGGGTAATGACCTGACAAGTTTTCCGAGAATTGTTCGTAAGCGCATGAGCGGTTGACGAGCCGATCGGCCTTATGTTCGAAAAAATACCCCGCTCAATGGAAATTTGAGCGGGGTATTTTTTTTAATCCGTTGATTGGCTATCTAGTCGCGTTCGACACACATGGCAATGCCCATGCCACCGCCGATGCAAAGTGTCGCAAGACCCTTCTTCGCATCCCTTTTCTTCATTTCATGCAGGAGCGTGACCAGAATTCGGGTTCCGGAAGCACCGATGGGATGACCGATGGCAATCGCTCCACCATTCACATTTACCTTTTCTGTATCCCAGCCGAGGCCCTTGTTCACGGCACAGGCCTGAGCCGCAAAGGCTTCATTCGCTTCCACAAGATCAATATCGTCTTTCGACCACCCGGCTTTTTCCAGCGCCTTCTTGGATGCAGGTATCGGCCCTGTTCCCATAATAGATGGATCGACACCGGCTTGCGCCCAGGAAACTATTCGGGCCATGGGTTCGACACCATTAGCTTCAGCATCGGCAGCAGACATCAGGACAACCGCAGCGGCACCATCGTTGATACCGCTGGCGTTACCCGCTGTTACAGTTCCGCTTTCGCGATCAAATGCCGGACGCAGTTTCGCCAGATCGTCAATTGAGGCCCCGGTTCGGATATACTCATCAGTATCAAAAACAATTTCCTTTCTCCGGGATTTCACGGTCACTGGAACAATTTCATCTTCGAACCGGCCGTCTTTCTGCGCCTGCTCAGCCTTATGTTGCGAAGCAAGGGCGAATTCATCCTGGTCCTCACGGGTCAATTGATATTCCCGTGCAACATTTTCAGCCGTGGTTCCCATGTGATAACCATTGAAAGAATCCCAAAGGCCATCCTTAATCATTGTATCGATCATTTTCATATCGCCGAGACGTTGTCCCTCGCGCAGATGGGAACAATGGGGAGCCAGGCTCATATTCTCCTGTCCACCGGCAACGACGTAACGGGAGTCTCCCTGTAGAATGGCCTGGCTTCCAAGCGCGACGGACCTCAATCCAGATCCGCAGACCTGATTAACGATCCATGCGGGTGTTTCG
>JBPCWG010000049.1:0-8647 GCA_051009705.1 Methyloligellaceae bacterium
CGATGACATCAACAAAGCGCATCGGGCCCTGATGAAAAAGTTTCATCCTGACCAGGGGGGCTCCACCTATATCGCCGCGAAAATCAATCAGGCCAAAGAGATCCTGCTGAATTACATAGACTGATTAAGGTTTTACATGGAGCTCTAGTAAGCGCTCATGACCAGGCAGTCGAAGGATAGTTTTTTCAGCTTGTCGCACGCTTTGAGCGCTGCGTCTTTGCTGAATTCTGCAAACCGGGCGCGGAAATAGTTTTTATTTTTCACGGTCACCTGTTTGGTGACTGCCGGATGTCCCTGGAGGAATTGTGCCGCCTTACGATGGACGATTTCAAGACGTCGGCGGGCTTCCTCTGCATTGCGGTACGCACCGACCTGAACGTGATATTGAGGCCTTGCCGGGTTCGATTTCGCCGGAGTGTTCACCCTGGTGGCAACCGGCAGGGTGGGGCGCAAGTCTCGAACTGCCGACGGCTTGACCCTATAGCTGGATGCCGCGACACGGGTTGGTTTTTTTACCAGGCGCGGAGACCGGGCGACGGGCAGAGGCGGCTGCTTGACGGATTTGGCTTTCTTAATCGCCACACTCATAAGTTTGCGCATTTGCTGGTCCCGGCGCTTTGCGGTTTTGCCTCCCATGACAACACCCACGATATGTTTGTGGCCGCGCTTGACAGAGGCGGACAGGTTGAACCCGGAGGCTTGGGTGTACCCGGTTTTAATCCCTTCCGTGCCGTTGAAATTAAACAACAGCTTGTTGTGGTTTTTGTAGCGCCGTCCATTGTAACTGAAATAACGTGTATTGAAGGCCCGGTAGTAAACGGGAAAGTCCGTCATGATGCGTCTTGAAAGTATAACCATGTCGCGAGCCGTCGTGACCTGTTTGGAATTTGGCAGGCCGGAAGCGTTGCGGAATGTGGTCCTGGCCATTCCCATTTGCCTGGCCCGGAAGGTCATCCGCTTGGCAAATTCCGCTTCGCTTTTTGCCAGGTTCTCGGCGATGGTTACGGCAACATCGTTGGCGCTTTTGGTTACCAGCGCCTTTATGGCATCCCTCACGCGAATTTTTTGACCTGTTTTCAGACCCAGCGAAGAGGGTGGCTGTTTTGCCGCCAGAGGGGTAACGGTAAGCACGGTATCCGGCTTCCAGTACCCGTCGCGCAACGCCTCGAACATCAGATAAAGGGTCATAATTTTCGTCAGGGATGCAGGGAAGCGCGGTGCGTCTGCATTATGGGCGTGCAGAGTTTGACCGGTCTTGTGGTCAATTATCATGGCAGCATATTTGGATTTACCCACAGACGGCTGAACCGTACCGAGATGGATCAAAACCACCAGACCGAGAAGGCAGATTATCCGTACTGAGATCGATCTTTGTTGAATTCGATGCGGTTGCATAGTCACCATGAGCCAGCGTTACCCCGTAATTCCGTTCGAATGCCCCGGCCCCGGTATTCAAACGCGTTGATCTTGTTATTCAAGATTTGGAATATTCAAATGCTAACCACCAGAATTGTTGGACATTTCTGCGGCGATTATTTGTGAAAATTCCGATCAGTTGTCCCGAAGACTAAATAAGCGGTGTTAGCATTGGGTTAAGCAAGGCAGAGAAGGTTGGACACTTGGGAACCACCGGAGCTCGCCGGTCTCGATCTACGGGAAAAATACAACCCATGCGTGTAATAAATTTATATAGGCGTGCAATCCACGGTAACCAGGGTTTGCCGGTAAGATTAATCAACTGAAATGGTACAGAATTCTTTCCTCTGGTCGATCCTTACATCGGAATTGTGACCGGCAACTTCGGAAAACAGTACCGGTTGCAACTGTTAACTATCGTCCCTATCTCTTGATTGACGCCTGGGAAATTGAAAATTTGTGTTGATTAAGTTTATGAAATTACAAATAAAAATTGATTTTCACCAAGAATCCTGCCCTTTTTTTGATTCCTATGGAAACTATATTAGAAATAGCGTCGTCAAATGAACATCCGATTGGGTTAAATTAATCGCAAGCCAAGAGAACACATTGCGAAGAACCCGGTGCTTCCTTTAAGATGGTGGTGCGGTTTGGAACAGGATTTGAATGGGTAAACTCAGGAATTCAGGGATTCCCTCGCATTTACCCGGGAAGAGTTTACGAGAGATAAAAAGGCGGAGCTGACGATCCCATGGCCAGGATTGAAGTGTCAAAAATTTCTGATGATGCTCTCATTGTGCATATTGCTCAAAACGAGAACGATGATCGCGATGGCGATGACGGCGGCGATGCGGGTACTGGAATTGTTACCAAAACCCGGACAAAGACCAAGAAACCGGATCTCTATAAAGTTATGTTGTTGAACGACGATTATACGCCGATGGAGTTTGTCGTTTACGTGTTGGAACGTTTTTTCAACAAAGCCTATGAAGAGGCGATGTCAATAATGCTGCATGTCCATCACAAAGGTGTCGGGATTTGTGGTGTATATACCTACGAAGTCGCAGAAACGAAGGTTGCACAGGTGACGAATTTTGCCCGTCAAAATCAACATCCTTTGCAATGTACCATGGAAAAGGAGTAACTCCGGTCGTGCCCTCATTTTCGTCAAGCCTTGAAGAAGCCCTGCATCGTGCCCTGGAGTATGCCAACGAACGCTCTCATGAGTATGCGACGTTGGAACATTTGCTTCTGTCCTTGATCGACGACCAGGATGCATCCGCGGTTATGCGCGCTTGCAATGTGGACCTGGACGTATTGCGCAGCAAACTGCATCACCATGTAGACAATGAGCTCGACAATCTGGTGGTTGATGATGATAGCGAAGCCCAGCCCACCGCAGGCTTCCAGCGGGTTATTCACCGGGCTGTAATTCATGTCCAATCTTCTGGTCGTGAAGAAGTGACCGGCGCCAATGTCCTTGTTGCGATTTTTGCCGAGCGGGAAAGCCATGCGGCTTACTTCCTGCAGGAACAGGACATGACCCGCTTCGACGCGGTACAATATATCAGCCATGGGATTGCCAAACGTCCAGGCATGTCCGAAGCCAAATCCGTTCGCGGCGTCGACGAAGATGCAGCGACGGTTGAAGGCGGCGAAGATAAAAAAGGTTCAGGCGCGGATGCCTTGAATTCCTACTGTATCAACCTGAACAAAAAGGCTCAGGATGGGCGGATTGATCCGCTCATCGGCCGCAAGGCGGAGGTTTTGCGCACGGTCCAGATTCTGTGCCGGAGGCAAAAGAACAATCCTTTGTTCGTCGGCGATCCAGGTGTTGGTAAAACCGCAATCGCCGAAGGGCTGGCGCTGAAGATCACCAAGGGCGAAGTCCCTGAGGTTCTTCAGGATGCGACGATATTTGCCCTGGATATGGGAGCACTCCTGGCGGGAACCCGGTATCGTGGTGATTTCGAGGAACGTCTGAAAGCTGTCATGCGCGAGATAGAAGCTTATCCCGGCGCTATCATGTTTATAGACGAAATCCACACAGTCATTGGTGCCGGTGCGACGTCAGGCGGTGCCATGGATGCGTCAAATCTTTTGAAACCAGCCCTGCAGAGCGGCAATCTCCGTTGTATCGGATCGACCACATACAAGGAGTACCGTCAGCATTTCGAAAAGGATCGGGCTCTGGTGCGCCGCTTCCAGAAGATCGATGTGAACGAACCCAGTGTTCCCGATACCATTGAAATTCTGAAAGGCCTGAAACCTTATTTCGAGGAATTTCATAAAGTTCGCTTTACAAATCCGGCCATTAAAACCGCGGTTGAACTTTCTGCCCGCTATATCAATGACCGCAAACTTCCGGACAAGGCGATTGACGTCATTGATGAGACCGGGGCTTCACAGATGCTGGTGCCGGTGGGACGACGTAAGAAGATTGTGGGTGTCAAGGAAATCGAGGCAACAATTGCTACAATGGCGCGAATACCGCCAAAGACGGTTTCCAAGTCAGATGCCGAAGTGCTCAAGAATATAGAAAAAGACCTCAAGCATGTCGTGTTTGGTCAGGACAAAGCGATCATGGCGCTTACAGCGGCCATTAAACTTGCCCGCGCCGGATTGCGGGAACCTGAAAAACCTATCGGTTGTTACCTGTTCTCAGGACCTACCGGTGTCGGTAAAACAGAGGTTGCACGTCAGCTTTCAAGCGTGCTCGGCGTCAAACTCTTGCGCTTTGATATGTCCGAATATATGGAACGTCATACGGTATCTCGCCTGATCGGCGCGCCTCCCGGCTATGTCGGTTTTGATCAGGGCGGCTTGTTGACGGATGGTATCGACCAGCATCCCCACTGCGTCCTGCTTCTGGATGAAATTGAAAAGGCGCATCCGGATCTTTTCAATATTCTTCTGCAGGTCATGGATCATGGCAAGCTGACGGACCACAACGGCAAGAGCGTCGATTTCCGCAATGTTATTCTGATTATGACCACCAATGCAGGCGCCGCCAATATGGCGAAACCGCCGATCGGTTTCAACAGAGTGAAGCGCGAAGGCGACGATCAGGAAGCGATTGACAAGCTGTTCAGTCCTGAATTCCGCAACCGGCTGGACTCAATTATTCCGTTCGCAGCCCTGGCACCGGAAGTTATAGCCAAAGTTGTCGACAAGTTCATTTTCCAGCTGGAGGCTCAGCTTCAGGACCGCAATGTCACGATTGAGCTGAGTGAAGAAGCCAATTTGTGGCTGGCGGAAAAGGGTTATGACGAACGATTTGGTGCGCGTCCCCTGGCACGTGTCATTCAGGAACATATCAAGAAGCCGCTCGCAGAGGAGTTGCTGTTTGGTGAGTTGGATGGCGGCGGCACCGTGCGTGTCGTGGTGGAATCCAAGGATGGTATCCGCAAACTCGGTTTCAAGTTCCTGAAACCTGTCGCGACTCCCAAGAAAGCGAAGAAAGAAAAGTCTGCTGCGAAGCGCAAAAAGATCGCTGCCGACTCAGCCGATGATTCATCGGCAGCGACGAAATCTTCGGGCAGTAGCCAGATTCCTACGGTTCCCCTGCCGCCAAAGAAATAGCGGGATTTTATTATGACAAATGGGGCTCCGACAGCCCCGCCCGCCTGGACCGTCGGTGCGACCACTTCGAAGGCCTTCAGAAGAGGTATTCTGGAAGCTCCTTCAACACCGGCCATCGTCCTGGTGGCGACCATGACCGGTTTCGGGGCCTTGGCCCATGCGGTGGGATTTTCCTTTCTCCAGGTAATCTTTGTAACCATTACCATGTTTGCCCTGCCGGCTCAGGTGGTAATGGCGGATCAGATTGCAGCCGGGGCATCGCTTCTGGGCGTCAGCCTGGCGGTAATGATAACTGCGATCCGGCTGATGCCCATGACCATCGTGCTTGTGCCGCTTCTGAAAACAAACAAAACACCCCTGTGGGTCCTGCTGCTATTATCCCATGTCGTGGCCGTCACCGCGTGGATCGAAGCGCTCCGCCGACTGCCGAAACTGCCGCTGGAGCTGCGCATTCCCTATTTCGCAGGATTTTCCTTGATGCTGGTAGGCTTCAGTGTTCTGGGAGCGGGAATCGGCTATTCGATGGCCCGGGAAGTTCCCGTGGAAATCGCTGCCGGTCTGATTTTTTTGACACCTCTCTACTTTGTCATCAGCCTGATCGAGATTGCCAAACCGGTGGGTGACGGGAAGGCTGTCCTTTTCGGCATGATTCTCGGACCTCTGCTGTTCGTTTACATTCCAGGATTTGACCTGCTGACGACGGGTCTCATTGGCGGCACCCTGGCCTACTGGTTGCGGAAACGGAGTGAGCCATGACCCTTGATGCCGGACTCTGGAGTTATTTCCTGTTGTTTGTCGCCGGTTTTGCCGTTTCCGAGCCCTGGCGTTTCGCGGGGGTGCTGTTGTCGAAGAATGTCAATGTCGATAGTGAATTTCTCAAATGGGTGCGCGCTGTATCCACGGCCCTCATTGCCGGGCTGGTGACCCGCCTCGTGATATTTCCTATAGGCGCTTTGGCGGATTCACCGTTCTGGCTCAGGCTGTTTTGTTTTCTGCTCGGCATTGCCGCTTATTTTGTGTTCTGGAAAAAAATGTATGCCGGTGTCCTGACCGGTGCCGGGGCGCTCGTTATCGCGCTCTATCTGATTTAAGGCCTGAAAGGTTATCGTGATCGATAAGGCGTCGGGCCTAGCTGATGATTGCCGGTGTCGTGTGATCGAAACTCTCATCGTTGATAAGCCGGACAAGAAAATGTGCCACATCGGCGCGGCTGATAAATCCGTCTTTTATGTCTTCCATGTCCGTCAGAATTCTATAGCGTTTTGTCAGGGAAAATCGGGTGAGAAATCCGGGACGGACGATCACCCAGTTGAGGTTGCTCTGACGGATAACCTGCTCTTCGCGGTCTTTGTCCGCATAGACCTGTTTCAGGAATATCGGTTTTACAATCCGGGAAAAGAGTGGACCCTCGGCCTGTTTACTGTCGCCGGCGCCGATTCCCGTTAACGCGATCAAGCGCCGTGTCTCAGACTTTTCCATCGCCGCAAGGACGCATTTTGCGGTGTCGGAAAACAGATGGGTCGCCTCAAAAGAGGGATTCATTCCGATCGTCGTTATGACCACATCCGTACCCGTGACGGCCTTGTCGACCACTTCTTGGTTGAGGCCGCTGCCATCGATCTTGGTGAGGTTTCCATGATCGAGTTCCATGGATGATGCGGACCGGGCCAGGGCTCGTACATGATGACCCGCTTCAAGAGCCTGACGCGTCGTTTCCAGCCCGACACCGCGACTGGCGCCGAGAATCAGGACAGTTCGCTCTTTCATGCACTTTGCTCAAGGACTGTACGCAGGCGCTGGGCGTGATCAACAAGGACATCCGTGTCCGCCATGGTTCCCGGAGGTCTTAACTTAACGCCTTCGAAGCGGGGAAGAATATGAAAGTGCAGATGAAAGACTTCCTGGCCGCCTGCGGCTTCATTGAACTGCTGCAGAACAAGACCATCGGCGGCAAAAGCTTTCATGGCGGCGCGTGCAATTTTTTGTGTTGTGGTCAAAAGGGGTACGAATTCCTGCGGATCCAGGTCGAGAATATTTCTCGACGGCTGCTTGGGAATAACCAGCGTGTGACCGTCGGCGCGAGGCATGATGTCGAGAAAGGCGAGTGTATTTTCATCTTCATAGACTTTGTGACACGGCAATTCGTCGCGCAGGATTTTGGCAAAGATGTTGTCATTGTCGTAAGTCATTGTGCTGTATTTCCTATAATTCCGGATTTCATGTTTGCCCTGAATTTATGGTTTCTCCGGCGTCGAAAGTCGGTTTGATGTCTTGGCGAAGGGGGAGTGGGCGGACAGGGCGGTTTGTTCAAACTCCACATGGCGGCGTTCGCGATTCAAAAAGTCGGCTACGGCATGTCTGAAGGACTCATTGGCAATATAGTGCACCGAGTACATGGTTGTCGGCATATATCCCCGGGCCAGTTTGTGGGGCCCCTGGGCACCCGCTTCCACATATTTGAGTCCCTTCTCGATGGCAAAATCCATGGCCTGATAATAGCAGACTTCAAAATGAAGGAAATTGTGATATTCCGTGCACCCCCAATAGCGGCCATAGAGGGTATCGCCGCCGATAAAATTCAAGGCCCCTGCAATGTAGTGGCCATCGCGTTTGCACAGGATCAGCAGAATATCGTCGGCCATGGATTCACTGATGCAACTGAAGAATTCCCGGTTGAGGTAGGGGGAACCCCATTTCCGGGAACCTGTATCCTCGTAAAACTCAAAGAAGTGATCCCAGTGCATTTCTCTGAGCATCGATCCCGTCAGATGTTCAATCTCAATGTCGCTGGTCGTGGCATCCCGGCGCTCCCGCCGTATCATTTTTCTTTTTCGCGAGGCCAGGCTTGCCAGAAATTCGTCGAAGTTTTGATAACCGTCATTTCGCCAGTGAAACTGCTGTGCGGTTCTTTGCAAAAGTCCCAGCTCACCCAATCGCTCCCATTCACCATGGGTGAGAAATGTTACATGCAGGGATGAAGCTTGAAGACGGTCAACCAGCTCTATCGCGGCACTGGCCAGGAGCTTTTCAAAATGTTCCTCCTGGGGGCCGGGTGCGATAAGCAAGCGCCGGCCTTGAGCCGGCGTAAACGGGACCGCGCTTTGCAGTTTGGGATAGTAATGGCCTCCGGCGGACTCGAATGCTTCCGCCCACCCGTGATCGAAAATATATGCGCCGTAGCTGTTGGATTTCAGATAATTCGGCATACAGCCAAGGAGTGTTCCGTCGCCGCTTTCGAGACACAGATGTTGCGGGGCCCAGCCTTCGTACGGCGTTGCGCATTCCGACCGTTCAAGTGCATGGAGAAAGGCATAGGACGTAAACGGATTGTAGGGCCGTCCTTCCGGACTGGCACAGGCGTCCCATTTATCGACATCGACATCCCCTATAGACGGAACCACGCGGACAATCAATTGTTCCTCTTCTCCCATCGATTCCTCTGTACTCTTTTCAATCTTAGACGCCGGATCAAAGTCTGATTTATTGTTTTTCCGTTCTGCCTTCAGGGAACAAATCCCTCGAAAATCATGGCATCGGTAAACTTCTCAGCCCTTTGCCTGTCAGCATACGTCCGTACCGTCCAGGTCAGGAGCGGCTTGTTCAGAAGGCCATGAAACAGATACGTCGCTATGGTTGGCAGATCCGCGAT
>JBPCWG010000050.1:0-2769 GCA_051009705.1 Methyloligellaceae bacterium
TGTCACACGTCGACGCGCAGCTCGGTGAACCGTATAAATCGAAGCAAGGATAATTATTGCGCCACCGATAAGAACATTCCAGCTTGGCAGTTCACCGAAGATTACAGCTCCTAGAAATATGGCATACAGCAAGCGCAGATAATCCAGAACGCTTATCAACGACGCTTCGCCACTGCGATAGGCAAATATGTTCATGGTCTGCGCAATGATGGTGAGCACACCGATAAGAATAAGCAATATTAACTGCTCGATCGTCGGCATGATCCAGTGATAGAAAGCAAAAGGAGACAGCAGAACAAGCGTTCCAATGGCCTGGTAGGCAATCAGAGTGACCGGCTGATCGGTCCGCGAAAGAATTTTAATAAGAATTCTCTGTAAGGCCACAAGTAGTGCGGACAAGACGGCAAGAATACCGAAGAAATTGAGACTGTCGATGCCCGTCGGACGCAAGACGATAAGTACCCCGATCATCCCTGCAATCACTGCTCCCCAGCGACGAATCCCGACAGTTTCGCTGAGAATCAAGATGCTCAAAATTGTTATAAATATCGTCCGTGAAAAGCTCAGGGTTATCGAATCCGAGAGTGGCAGGTTGATAATCGCTGTAAAACCCAGCAATACCGCAAGAAACGAACAGATAGTTCTTACGATGTGCAAATCCTTGCGTCTGGTCTGGAAAGCTCGTGGAAAATTCCTCGCAAGCAGAGGAAGGGTAATGAAAATCACAACCAGCTGACGGACAAACAGGATTTCTGTTACATGCAGCGGGCTGGTGCTGCCCACATATTTGATCATCGTGGCCATAACCGTGAAGAACACGCCGCCAATCATCAGCCAAATGGAACCGCGGACATTACCAGATAGTTTGTTCCAGTTTTCGACAGTCCCGTGCCACCACCTGTGAAAAGCCGTAAGCAGGGCAACGGGTCGTCGGTTACGCAAAAAACCGCATCCTTATCCAGTTATATCCGGCCACTGTCCTGGCCGGGCCAAGGGTAATAGCGAAGGGGTGTCCGCGTGACAAGATACGGCCCCGAGAGAACGCTGTAATCAGATCGTAGGACTTAACCAGCCAACGACTACGCCCCAGATAACATGAACCATAAGACTGGTTATCCATGCATTCTTGTGAATCTTGGATAGAAAAAATCCTTCGCGCAAAAACACGGGCACATAAAACGAACAGGATATAAACCAGAGTATGGTTCCGTAAATTGCGCCCTTTATGACCGGAGTGCCAATCAGGTAGGCCTCGAATACGGTCGCATAAAGCAAGGCAAACACGATACCGTTCATATAGACGACAAAGTTTCCCATGAGAAAAGGCGGATTGCCGTCATAAGATTCTCCGTAAGTGTATTTAGTCATTGCCGTTGCGAAATCGAGTTTCGGAAGGCCGAGCTGACCCGCCCAAAGTGCCATCGTCAGAAGTCCATAAGTCGCAATGATTCCCGCAAAAGAAACCGCCGCCAAAAATCCTATTGTCACGCTTGTTCTCCCCGTACAGAATTTAGAGCGTGCGCGGTTTGAAGCCCTATTGGCTCTGACCGCGACGCCAAATGACTTGTCGACAGCACATTAAACAGATGAGCTTTTCCTGCCAAGCCTTCGTTTTCACTCGGTGCCTGAATTTTTGGAATGGACCAGATCCAATCCGGTGCTCGCAGATTCACGATGATCTTCGCCAAAATTTGTTTTGACAAGTCCGGTTCCCGGGATCACCATTTTCACAAGTGTAAACAGCGGTAGGACCCCATGTACCAGACAGGCAGAAAATTTATTTTGGCAATAAGTTTTTCATTTTTTGTAGCAGCGATGGGGTCACAAGCTTCCATTGCTCAGACGGAAATGAAAAAGAACATCCTTCAGGCCATTGTAGACTTGAAATCCCAGGTCCCGTCCACCGCCCGGACGGCGTCCTTTCTCGGTACTGAACGCATTGGCAGCGGTGTCGTGATCGATAGCGAGGGCCTGATCCTGACGATTGGCTACCTGATACTTGAAGCAGAGAAAACGGAAGTCACGAGCCCTGATGGACAAGCCATTGAGGCCAACATCATCGCCTATGATCATGAAAGTGGATTCGGGCTTATCCGGGCGACAAAAACCCTGAATGTGCCGCCGATGAGATTTGGAAGTTCGGCAGAACTTTCCAGGGACACAAACGTGCTCGTCGTTTCCAGAGCCGGTGACCGGCCGATCATTGGCGCAAAAGTCGTATCGCGCAGAGAATTCACAGGGGGTTGGGAATATTTGCTGGAGAACGCTATTTTTACGTCTCCCCCGCATACGTTTCACAGTGGCGCAGCGCTGGTCTCGGAAGAAGGGCGGCTCCTGGGTATAGGTTCCCTGATCGTCAACAATGCGCTTCCCAATGCCGTATTGCCGGGTAATATGTTTGTCCCCATTGATCTCCTTAAACCGATCCTGGCTGACCTTCTTGAAAAGGGTCGTCGGGAAGAACCCTATCGCCCCTGGATCGGTGCCAATACCAATGAAGTTTCGGGACGTCTTATTATTAGTCGCGTATCTAAAGATGGGCCGGCGGAACAAGCGGGGCTTGGCTCCGGTGACTTCATTCTTGGCGTGAAGGGTGAAGTTGTCACCAGCCAGGGAGACTTCTACCGCAAACTCTGGGCCAGCGGTTCTGCCGGCAGTGAAATAATTCTGAATGTGCTGCCCGCTAAATCAGACAAGCTGCGGATTGAAAATGTGACGATCAAGTCCGTGGATCGCAGCGACTGGCTTCGCTTGAGCCAAACCTATTAA
>JBPCWG010000051.1:0-7221 GCA_051009705.1 Methyloligellaceae bacterium
ATCTCTCTGACGCTCAAATCGGATTTCTCGGCCTTCTGTTCCTGTTCGTTCTGCTGCTGCTTCGCATGCCTGTCGCCATAACGATGCTGATTGTCGGCTTCGTCGGATCTTTCTGGATTACGGGGACTAAGCAGGCCCTCATTTTTTTGAGCACAGAGACATTTGACATTGCGACGTTCCAGACCTTGTCCATCATCCCAATGTTCATACTCATGGGAAACCTGGCCGGAAATTCCGGAATGAGCCGCGATTTGTATAAAGCCGCGTTCGCCTGGTTCGGGCATTTCAGAGGCGGTTTGGCGTCCGCGACTATTCTCGGTTGTGCCGGATTCGCGGCGGTGAGCGGTTCATCCGTTGCCGGTGCCGTCACCATGGGCCGCGTCGCCCTGCCGGAAATGGAAAGGTATAAATACAGCCCGTCGCTCGCAGCCGGCAGTGTCGCCGCCGGCGGCACGCTCGGTATTCTCATCCCTCCGTCTACAGGAATGATCATTTACGCCATATTGACCGAGGTTTCCATTGGTCAGCTGTTCATTGCAGGGATATTGCCAGGACTGTTGCTGACCTCACTGTTTATCATCGCCATTGCCATCGTCACGCGCATGCGGCCCGAATCCGGACCTGCCGGGGAAAAATCGTCCTGGTCAGAACGATTTGCCTCCCTCAAAGGCGCCTCTGTTCTGATGGGCATCGTGATCATGACGATCGGTGGAATTTACACCGGCATATTCACACCCGTAGAAGCCGCAGGGATCGGTGCGGCCCTGACTCTGGTGGTTGCCTTGGTGCGGGGCGGAATGGAAGCGTTCAGTTCGAACAAGTCGCCGGCAGTGGGAGCGGATGTGGCGGTTTCTTCGCCCGTGGTCCGGACGGTCAAAGGTGCATTTCAGTCTCTGCGGCCAAAATTTCTGGTCCTTCACACCCTGAGAACAACCGCGACTGTTTTCATGATTCTCATCGGTGCACATGTTTTTATACCTTTTATGGCACTCTCCGGGGTGCCGGAACTCATTGTTGAATTCCTAGTCGGCCTCAATGTGGGCGATCTGGGAATCATCATCATTATCCTGGTGACTTACGCGGTGCTTGGAACTTTCCTTGAGGGACTGGCGATGCTGGTGTTGACACTACCTATCGTTTTTCCACTCATTGAACAGTTGGATATGAGCCTGATCTGGTTTGGTGTGATCATCGTAATCGTCCTTGAAATGGGTCTCATCAGCCCGCCGGTCGGTGTCAATGTTTTCGTCGTCAAGAGCATCGCGCCGCAGATTCCAATGACCCGGATATTTGCCGGAATCTGGCCGTTCTGGTTCGCCATGGCCATTTGCCTGGCGATCCTCGTCGCCTTTCCGCAAATTGCCCTCTTTCTGCCGGATCTCGCCTTCGGCTATTGACCGAATGGAAGCCCGGGTCGCTATGAGATTACTTTGACTGGATAGCGCATATCCTCTCTGAATGCGGGAGAAGCAATATGAATTCAAGAACACAAGTCGCGATCATCGGGGGCGGCCCTGCCGGACTATTGCTGTCGCACATTCTCGATCAGAACAATATCGACAACATCGTCCTTGAGAAACAAACCAAGGAATATGTGCTGTCGCGAATTCGGGCGGGTGTGCTTGAAGCCGGATCCATGCAATTGCTGCGCGATGTCGGTCTTGGCGACAATATGGATCGTGACGGCAAGGCCAAGGACGGAACGGCGATTGTCTGGGAAAACAAGGACAGTTTCTTTATCGACACCCGGAAATGGGTGGGCAAGCCGATGATGGC
Source organism: Methyloligellaceae bacterium (assembly GCA_051009705.1). GTDB lineage: Bacteria > Pseudomonadota > Alphaproteobacteria > Rhizobiales > CAYWUX01 > JANQOC01. Next base: position 1,777 of record JBPCWG010000051.1, read on the forward strand.
CTACGGTCAGACGGCGATAACCACTGATCTCTATGCAGCCCGGGAAAGGGACGGGGGCAACATTGTCAATGAAGCCGGGGGCGTGGAACTCCACGATCTGACATCTGACAATCCGCGTGTGACCTATCAGAAAAGTGGCGAGAAACATGAGGTGGTCTGTGATTATATCGCCGGGTGTGACGGCTTTCATGGGGTGAGCCGAAATTCGATTCCCGGAGATGTCCTGAAAACCTATGAACGGGTCTATCCTTTCGGCTGGCTGGGGATCATGACCGAAGTTCCGCCCCTGGAGAATTTTGTTTACGCCTACCACAGTCGCGGATTTGCACTGGCGGCTCAACGCAATCCCATGCTCAGCCGTTACTATGTGCAGTGCGATATCACGGATAGCCCGGAAGACTGGCCCGATGACCGTTTCTGGGATGAATTAATGGCCCGGTTTCCCGATGAAATTGCCAGGGATATAACCACCGGTCCCTCCATCGAAAAATCCGTTGCACCATTGCGGAGTTTTGTCGCCGAGCCCTTACGCTATGGAAAAATGTTTCTGGCCGGGGATTCAGCCCACATTGTCCCTCCGACCGGCGCCAAGGGATTAAATCTCGCCTTCTCTGATGTCTACTATTTATCGCGGGCCTTCATCGACAAAATCAAAAACAATAATGACCAGTATATCGAATCTTATTCGGAAATGGCTTTGCGACGGGTCTGGAGCGCGTCAAACCTTTCCTGGCGGCTGACCAAGCTATTGCATGTTTTTCCGGGTGAAGAGGAATTTGACCAGAAAATCCGGCAGAACGATTATGATGTCCTGTTGCAGTCCGAAGCGGCCCAGCAATCACTTGCTTATGAATATATCGGGCTTCCCTACGAAGAGTAGGAAACCGTATCATTTGAGCGGTGTCTCCAAATAATTATCGCCAGCTCCTCCACAAGAGAGGTGACGCTAACGTCATCTATTCGAAAACGTCATCTATTCGAACGAATGCCTGCAGATACATGCTGCCGAACGCGCGGGCACCATCAATTCCCATGAGCGTCCTCAGGGAATGATGTGTCAGCCATTATTCTCGAGAATAATCAAACCCGCGGCCGTGTTTGAAGCGGGAACATGATAATGCCGGTAAATCTCGGTGACATTGTCGTCGAGGGCGCCGCGCATAATCAACCACATAATCAGCTCAATGCCCTCTGAACCGCTGTCCCTCATATATTCCAGGTGATCGATCTTCAGCAGGCGATCCACATCGGCAGTCAGGTCATCGAGAAATGCAATATCAAACTCTTTGTTGATGAGCCCGACCCGTTCCCCCTGAAGCTGGTGCGACATACCGCCGGTGCCAAAAATCACGACCTTCAGATCTTCTTCATAGCTGTCAACGGCCTGGCGGATCGCTTTTCCAAGTGCATAGCATCGCCGTCCGTGGGGTTGGGGGTATTTGATTACATTCACCGCCAGCGGGATAACATTGAAAGGCCAGGCATCCGGTTGTCCGCAGGTGACCGAAAGCGGTACCGTCAGACCGTGATCAACGTCCATGTTCAATGCCGTCGTCATATCGAACTCATTGAGCACCAGATGTTCAATGATATGGTTGGCAAGATCGGGGTGGCCGTGGACAATTGGCACCTGCCGCGGTCCATAACCTTCGTCCGCGGGTTTGAACTGGTCGGCGGCACCAACAATGAACGTCGGTGTCAGCTCGATGGAAAACGCATTGGCATGATCGTTGTAAACGACAATAACAACGTCCGGATCAACCTCCCGGAGCCACTCACGTGCCGGCTCGTAACCATCAAACAAGGGTTTCCAATAGGGTTCCTGGGTTTTGCCATTGTCCATAGCGGCCCCCACGGCCGGAACGTGGGAGGTGCCCAACCCGGCAACAATTTTGGCCATCAGTCTTCTCCTGAGATAGAGCGGTTGCCGTCAATGGAGCGGCCCCCGTTGACCATCATCTCCCTGAAATCCGCTTCGGTCACGCCGGTCATCTTGCCGCCGACATTTTGCAGCGTGATGCCGTCAAAGATGGCCAGTTTATAGGTGTAGTAGATGTTGCCACCCAGCTGCAGCATTCCAAGCCAGTCCCGATCCTCGACCGCTTTTCGCTGCTCCGGTGTCATGGGAAACTGATCGAGATAGGCACCGGGATCGGCGCGAAAGGCCTCCCGATTTTCAACCTTGTCCAGAGATTTGCAGAACATGCTGAGGTGAAACCCCTGTTTGCACTGGGGCCCGTCGAATACATAGGTTCCCGGAATGTCGCTGAACTTGTCTTTCTCCGTCATGAAGTCACTCCTTGCGCATCAGGCTCCATTGAAAGTTGTAATAGACTAAACGAGATCCAACCAAAGTTTAAGCCTCGGTCATCATGAAATTCACAGGAACCGACCCAAACCAGGCGCTCTCATTCTACGAAGGATCAGGGTTCACTTAAACACTTTCCCGCGCCTTCAAAAATTACCAAACCCCCGGGGAATGCAAACCCGACCGATGGGACACGAAAATCCCTTATTGGCGGAACAGTAGCAGCGGCCATCGCTCCGGAAAAATTAAACCCCTCTCCTATATCATTCGAATTTGTTATAGATTCAGAATATCCAGGCCTGTTCAGGCATTCCTGAATTCGTCCCGGATCAGGTCGATGAATCTGTTCTGGGTTGACGTCGGTTTCCAGCCCATCCGGAACGTCAGGCCGATGGAGCGCGCACTGTTCTTCAATTCAATGGGCAGGGGAAACAAGAGCCCCTGTTCATTTTCCACTTCGATTTGTTTGGAAGACATGATGGTGATGTAATTTTTCCGCATCATCAGTCCCCTGAGCAAAATGAGGGAACTGGAGACAATTCGCACCGGTGTATTCTGGGATTCGGGTATTTTGAGGGTGTCGTAGAGGTAAGTTCCCGTTGGCGTTGAGCGCGGCGGGGCAATCCATGGATAGGCCAGCGTATCCTTGAGGGTCGGTGATCTGCGTTTCAGCAGGGGATGTTTCGCACCGACAACAATGGAGAGAGGGTCATTAAACAGGGTTTCCTGAATGACGTCGTCGGCAGGCGGCGGATCCCTGAGGGCGCCGATAATAAAATCAACGTCTCCAAAGCGCAGATCCCGTAACAGGGTTGCGTAGGGGCCGTCAATATTGCGGATCTGAACCTTATTCTCCGTTTCCTGCAGCAGCGCATCAATGGCATTGGGGAGAATTGATGTCCGGGAAAGTGGCAAGGAGCCAACGGAAATGACGGTCGAATCCCGGCCGAGATATTCCTCGATCTCATAAAAGCCCTGTCTGATTTCCGCCATGGCGAGGCGTACGTGATGGACGAAGATTTCCGCAGCGGGCGTTAATGTAACCCCGCGGCGGATTTGATCGAACAGTTTGATGCCCGAGAGCTTTTCAAGTTCTTTTGCGGCTCGATAGACTGCGGGCTGGGAGATTCCGAGCTGCCGGGCCGCGTGGCTGTAGTTACCGGTCTGGGCAATGGCAACAATCGACTGAAGCTGTGCGGCTGTTGTCAGCTTGTAAAAATTCCGGCGCCGGGTTTTGCTCAGCCGTTCCGCGATTTTCTGAGCCTGCTGTTCTCCTGACTTCAGGTGATCCAGCGTTCGCCCGGTACGCCCTGTAAACAATTCGCCGATCTGTGTGGGAAACATGCCGTTGGAGCGGCGTTCAAATAGTTGCGCCCCTATCGTCTGTTCGAGCTTGGCGACAGCCTGGGTCACTGCCGGTTGCGACATATGAACTTTTTCGGCGGCAATACCTACGCGCCGATGGCGGGCGACTTCCTGGAGGGCATTTAAATGACGGATGTTGGGAAGTTTGAACTCCAAAGTCATAAATTCCTGTGTTTTGAAATTATCTATAACATAAATTAATAGGTAGCATCTGGGAATGAAATAGTTGAAATGTGTTTAAAAGCAGTAAGATTAGTCGCGAATGCAACAATAAAACGATTTTGGAAATTCAGAATATTTGTGTACTAATCCTGACTCATATAAATCTGAATGAAAGACCGAATGATGGATCCCGATTATCTTCCGTTTCATGCCGATCCGAGGAAACCCGCATACCAGCCTCCTGCGGGAGCCGTGGATGCCCATTGTCATGTGTTTGGACCCGGAGATGTGTTCCCTTATGCTCCGGAGCGAAAATACACACCTTGCGATGCGCCGAAGGAGAAACTCTTTCAATTGCGGGATCACCTGGGCTTTTCCCGCAATGTTATCGTGCAGGCCACATGCCACGGCAAGGACAACGCCGCACTTGTCGACGCCCTCAAAGATGCGGGGGAAAAGGCGCGGGGCGTGGCCAGCATCGCGCTTGATATTTCCGATGCGGAGCTGGAGGAAATGAATAGGGCGGGTGTCCGCGGAGTGCGCTTCAATTTCGTCAAGCGTCTTGTGGACGCGACCCCCAAGGAGGAGTTTTTGCGCGCCGCCGAGCGTATTGGAGAACTTGGATGGCATGTCGTCGTCTATTTTGAAGCTCCGGATCTGGAAGAGTTGATCCCCTTTCTGAATTCCCTGCCGACGACGATTGTCGTCGATCATATGGGGCGCCCCGATGTCAGCAAAGGAACTGATCATCCCGATTTCCTGAGGTTCGTAAATCTCCTCGAAACGAACGAGAACATCTGGACCAAGGTCAGTTGTCCCGAGCGGCTTACGGTTGCCGGTCCGCCCTATGGGGATGTGATACCATTTTCACGCTTGCTCGTTGAAAAGTTCCCGGATCGCACGCTCTGGGGGACGGACTGGCCGCATCCGAATATGAAATCCCATATGCCCGATGATGGTCTGCTCGCAGAACTCATCCCGGAGATCGCACAGACCAAACAAGCGCAGCAGTCCCTGCTCGTGGAAAATCCGGAGCGCCTCTACTGGTCATAGCAACCGGTTCTCAAGGGAGGGATCAGAGTTCGGACACTTTGGCTTCTTCCAGGCGCTCGCCTTGGGCATTGATGTAGATGTCATCTTCCGCAATGGTCGCCATATTGCAGAATATCTCGATGCGATGATTGTCGGGATCCATCACATAAAAAGCTTCATTCTCGCCCCAGGACCCGTCGCCACGCGGATCATAGGGGCTGTGCACCACCGGTCCTCTGACGATGTTAAGATTCATATCCTTGGCCCGTTGCAAGAGTTTGAGCCAGCTATCCCTGTCCGGACATGCAAAAGCGAAGTGATGGAAAGACGGCGGACCCTCCAGATCGTCCTGGGGTAACCCCGTTTTCTTTGTATAAGTTTTTTCCGGATTGTGGGTCAAGACGAAGTCATGATGGTCGTTGCCGACACGCATGAAAGCAAGTTCGACGGGAATCTCCGGACATTCGTGAGCCGCATGACGTTCCGTGAGTTTCATGTCGAGAAATTCCCGGTAAAATTCGATCGAGCGATCGACATCGGCGACATCTACTGAAAAATGCTGCAGTCTGCTTACGAGG
>JBPCWG010000052.1:0-9113 GCA_051009705.1 Methyloligellaceae bacterium
CAATTATTTACATCCGCGATGAACCTTTCCCGCAACCGCTGCGACCAATTCAGTGGATCACGCCGAAAGAGGAGGCAATCCAGTTGGCTATGTCGGCATCAGATGTTGATCTTATCCAGCGCATTTCCGCAGGCGACAGTACGGCCATACAGGTCCTGTACGGTCGCCATCATGTAAAGATATTTCGTTTTGTGATGCGGTTTGTGAAGAATGAAGCCCTGGCGGAGGAACTGACCAATGAAGTCTTTTTGGATGTTTGGCGTCAGGCCGGGCGCTTCGAAGGCAAGTCGGCTGTTTCGACATGGATGCTCTCTATCGGGCGCAACAAGTCGATCAGTCTGCTACGCAAGAAACGGGATGAAGCTTTAGATGATCGACAGGCGGAACAGATTGCCGATCACGGTGATGATCCGGAACTGGCGGCTCAGAAAGCCAATAAGGGCGAACTTATGCGCCGGTGCATAGAGCAATTAAGCGACGAACACAGGGAAGTTATCGATTTGGTTTACTACCATGGAAAAAGCGTAAAAGAGGTCGCCGAAATCGTAGAGGTTTCTCCGAATACCGTAAAAACACGTATGTTCTATGCCCGAAAAAATCTTTCTGGACTGCTCAAGGAAGCTGGAATCGATCGAGGTTGGCCATGAGCGAAAACAATGATTTTAACACTTTGAACGGCGACGAAATTGAACTGCTCTTCCCGTGGTATATTGCAGGAACCCTGGAGGAGGCTGATCGCAGGCGGGTTGATGCCTATCTGCAAGAGAATCCACAAGCGGCGGCACAACTGGAGATAATCCGTGAGGAACAGGAGGAAACCATACTCTCCAACGAAGCACTCGGGTCCCCCACGGCGGCGGCATTGGGAAGATTGATGCAAGGGATCAGCGCCGAAGCTGTAAAACCTTCACTTGCAACTCAAGCCCGATCCGGATTCCTGGCTGCTCTCGACAATTTCATTGCCGGTCTCACTCCCGCAGCTCTGCGCTGGACCGGCGCCGGGGCCATGGTTCTGCTGATCGCCCAGGCCGTTATTATTAGCGGGCTTCTCGGGCCTGCGGACCAATCCCCGAATAAATTTCAAACCGCCACAGGTACGGAACAGGCGGAGACAGAAGGGACGTTCTTGTTGATCAAGTTTGCCGCCGGTGCTACTGCCGGGGAGATCGGCCAGTTTTTATCCGATGAAGGCGCACGGATAGTCGACGGACCTAAACCCGGCGGTCTCTACAGGGTCAAAATCGCCAACACGGAACTTGCCGAGGCCGACATCGACGCTGCCCTTAAAAAGATCACAAATCTGAGGAATATTGTTGAACAGGTTCTTGTGGCTGATTAACCTGATGGCGCCGGAACTATCGGCCACAAACGACAGCCCGACTTAGGGACAGTCCGACTTAGGGACAGACCGGCTTAGGGAAAGATATCATGCAACTCTCGATCCGATTACGACACCTGAAACCAGCGAAATTCATGCGAATAACCCGCATTGGCGCCAGCGTCCGGTCTTTATCGATAGTGGCCATTACCCTGATCATGGGCCTGATCCTGACAGTGCCTGGTGTTGCCGGCACCCATACTGAGATTTCGGTAAACAATATTTTTTCCACCGCCAACCTGCCAGATGCCCGCATGGAAAATAAATTGCCCGGTGACCTTCGCCAGGACGTGACCATTCGTCCCCTGCGTCTGGCACAAAACAACAATCGTCCCGGCGGCAGCAATTCCGCCAGCAGCGTACCCGGCAGAACAAAGCCGCCGAAGCGCACGGGAACTAAAATTCCGGCGGGAACGTTCAAACCGATCATCGACCTTGCCAATCAGCCGAAGAAAAAACAGCCCCCGAAAAAGAAGACTTCGAAACCGAAAGTGAAGCCGAAGAAAAAAACGAAATCGGCAAAGAAGAAGAAAAGCAAACCACGGCGTTCGCAAACAGCAACTATCCCCCGTCGTTCCCCGGTGGGTAATCTGCCCTTGCACCGCGAGCGGGAAATCGTTGTATTGCTGGCTTCGGACCGGCCAGCGGATCTTGCCAGCGAGCTTGCACAAACCCATCAACTGGAACTACTGGACCGCTTTGACTCGACGCTCCTCGGAGGCAGTTTGCAACGCTACCGTGTTGCCGGCAACGGCAATGTCGATGCGGCCCTCAGTGCGCTTCGAAATGACAGTAATGTTGATGGCGTACACAATAACAGTATCTTCTACGCCCAGGAGCAGTCCCGAAAATATGCACGTATCGATGCCCAGTATGCCCTGAAAAAAATCAAACTTGTCCGCGCCCATGACATATCCCGGGGACGCGACGTGAAAGTGGCGATCATCGACTCCGGCATCGATCTCACGCATCCGGATATCTCAGAGAACATCGTCAACAGTTTCAATGCGGTGCAGGATTCGGAATATCGCGCCCATGCCCATGGCACGGCTATCGCCGGAATAATTAGTGCCAATGGTGAAGTCCAGGGTGTCGCCCCTATGGCCAAGCTGCTGGCGGTTCGCGCCTTTTTCATTAACGACAAAAAACAGCCGGCAGAAACCAGCTCTTTCATTCTCATGCGCGGCATTGAATGGGCCTACGACAAGGGTTCCCGCATTTTCAATCTGAGCTTTGCCGGTCCCCATGATCCGCTTTTGAAAAAAATGCTGAACAGGATTCACAAACAGGACGGGGTTCTGATTGCCGCTGCCGGAAATGGCGGCGTTAAAGCCGGTCCCGCCTATCCCGGCGCTTATCGTAACGTCCTTGCGGTAACGGCCATCGATGAAGCCGACAAGCTTTATAAAATGGCCAATCGCGGTCACTATGTCTTCGCCTCCGCCCCCGGTGTCGACATTCTGGTGACGTCCCCGGAGAAAAAATACCGGTTTTCCACCGGCACATCTTTGGCGGCAGCCCATGTCAGCGGACTGGTCGCCTTACTACGGGCAACCAATCCGAAATTGTCTAACAAGGATATCCGGCGAATTGTCGAAAAGACGTCCTTTGACCTCGGCCCCAAGGGGCGGGACAAACAGTTCGGCGCTGGCCGTGTCGACGCCAACGCCTCGCTCCGGCAAATGCCAAGAACGGCAAAAAAGTAATCGCCGCCAAGTTACCGCGATACGACAGATGGTTGCGCACAGTCAGAACAGATTGTCCGTCAGCTGTTGACTATGGTTTTGACGACTTCTTTCAATAGCGGCGCATCAAGTATATCCGAAGTACCTATTTAGTACATATAAATAATATATAATATATAAATCTAGATAAAAACGATATTTACTTATTATAAAACGGATAGTACATATTAAACATAAATAATAAATATTGTTATTTATATATATTTTTAATTTAAATTGATATGGAGGAAAACATGACCTCTCGTGTTGCTCCCGTTTCCGAGGAACAGATTACCGATCCCGGCGTGCGGGAAAGGCTGCAACAGGCTCGTGAGGGATGGTGGCTCGATGCGCAAATGTTTGGCGTAATCGGTCGAGTACCCAGCCTTTTGAATACTATCGTACCTGTTTTCGAAAGCTTTTTTATTGCCGGTCGCATCGAACCGCATATTTTTGAAATGATGCGCCTGAAGACCGGACAGATCAATGACTGCGCCTACTGATGTACGGTTAGAGCGGACGCCGTGAGCGACCAAGTAAAACCGAAAGAAGACGCAGTATTCGGAGCTGACAAAACGGCTCTGTCCCGACGTGAAAGCCTGGCGGTCGAATTCGCCGAGCGTATTGCGGGCGATCCCCACACTGTAACATCGTCATTCTGGAATGCTTTGAAAGAAGAATTTACCGATGACGAACTCGTGGAAATGACGTTCGCGTGCGGCATATTCAATTGGGGCAACAAATTCAACATCACAATGCAACTGGATACAGATGGCACAACTTATTCCAAGGGCATGGAATATCGTGAAGTTGAACCGGCCTAAACACCACTTAACAGGTTGATCGACAATTACCGGGTCCCCGCAGCCCACTGCGGGGACTTGACTTTTCGGAGATAATTTTTCTTCCGAGTTATCGTATTACGACGAAGTATGTGTACGAAAACACAATCAAAATCGACACACCGACTACGAGGCACAGGAATAACGACTATGAGCCCGGCTACCCCCATTACAACCGCAACTGAGTTCGATTCAACACTGGATCGGGATAAAATTGTTATTGCCAAGTTTGAAACCCGACAATGTGTCATTTGCCGTCGTCTGGAACCGGGTCTGAAAATAATCTCTGACAGTTATGGCGACAAAGTAAATATAGTACAGATTGATTCCGACGAATTAATGCCATTGGCGGAGCGGTATGCCATCCGCGGCGTACCATCTCTTCTCCTGTTCAAAAACGGCAAGGAAGTGGGGCGGTTGAATGGTTTTCATACGACCAGCGCACTCTCCGAATGGGTCGCCCCGCATCTGGACATGTAAGTCCAGTGTTCGGTCGCTCTCTCGGGAGAGATCAAATTATCTCAAGAACCACTCAACTTGAGAGCATATAAGCTCGCAAAACTTTTAGGCACGGATACTCATATTCAATGAACCAACACCGCAATGTTAGAATCAATGGATATGAGCCCCGCCGGATACCAGGCGAAAAACTTCCAGCTCACCTGCGATACCGCGTAAATTGTGGTGGCCGGAATTTCGGGACTGAATGGTAGACGGCAGGCTTTTTACAAAATCCGCGCCGGTTAAAATAACGACTTCATCATCCGGAGCAATTGACTTTCCAAGCTGTTCCAGCCGCGCTGCTACATTAACAGGTTCACCAATGACTGTGTAGTTTCGCCGCGCACTCGATCCAATGGTACCTACCACAACTTCACCGGACGACAGACCAATCCGCAATCTCAGATCGTCACTCAACCGTGTGTTTCGGGCCTCGATGGCTTCGGCAATTTTGATTGCCGCCCGCGCCGCCCGTTCCCGGTGATCGTCCTGATGTTCCGGTGCACCCCAGAAGGCCATCACCGAATCGCCGATGAATTTATCTACCGTACCGCCCTCGGCTTCGACGATTTCGGTAATAAGTTCGAAATGTTCATTCAGAAAACGAGCCGTTTCCTCGGCCCCCATAGCATGTGTCCGGTTCGTGTAATTGACAATATCCGTGAACAGGATAGTGACATCCCGAAGTTCCGTTCCAATATCACCATCTGTCGCCTGTTCCAGAAGACGCAGCACAAGGGCCCTAGGCACAAAGCGTGAAAAAGCGTTGAGCCCTGTACGCGCAGCGTTAAAGGCCGTCCTGGCTTCCTCGATTTCCCGAATACGCGAGGGAGGCAATTTTGGAAATGAGTCGAGATCAAAAGACCTGAGCGAATTGGCAGCCCGCGCGAGCCGGTTGATGGGCTTGGTGACCAGCCGTGCCAGATAGGCCGCTAGCAGAATCGTCAACACCAGCAATCCTCCGGCAATCAGAAAGGCCGTCTGTTGCCGACGCAATGTTGATCCGAATTCTGCCGCTGGAATATGAAGGCCAACAATAATAGGAAATCCGTGGGATGAGCTCAGATCCTCAAACAAAAACAACGTTCGTCTTCCGACTTCTTCACCCCGGGCTATATGGCCGCCGAGGCCCCCGGGATTGCTTTGGACAATGGCTTCTGTTCGCCAGATCTCAGCCAATGTCTGATCCTCAAAGGAAGCGAGCTCGTAGATATTTTTAAAATCCTTTTTATCTGACAACAAAGGATGGGCCACAACATGATCCCGGCGCCAAAGTACAAAGGGGGTTCCGGCTGAACTGCCACTTTCCTTTATCACCCGGGAAAGATTGTCGGCGTCGAGATTGACCAGCACCAGCGTGCGTTCTTCGGAAACCGGGGCAGACCAGCGGTGGAAAACCAGGATTCTTCGCGCAATCTGCTGCCGAGAGTCAGGAAATCCCCAGAAATCATCGCCGCTCTTGAGCTTGTCGCCGGTTCGCCAGAAGCGCGGAAATGTGCGGAACTCAACAGACCCCTGCTCATTTCGCATCATCATGGAAACCTTTTTGTCCGGCGTCACAACGAGAACCCGTCGCACATCTGGCGACAGTGAAATTGCTGTTTTTAGTACGAGTTCCTTCGCCTGCATGTCCTCGGGATCAATTAATGACAGTCCCTGCAGCACAGCATCTGCGACCTTGGGGCCCAGGCTCATATAGTTGATGACCAGACGTTCTACCTGCTCCGACAGCAGATTTCCCCGCTGAAGCATAACATTTCGGATGTTCTGGTTGGAGGAACTCCAGCTCAACCACAAGACCGACCCGGCCGAAAGCAGAACCGCACCGCCTACGAAGAGGACAAGCAATTGCAGCAGGGAGATCCGAAATCCTCTCTTTGTCGCCATATTCTTTTGGCCTTTCTCGTGAATTCGATCTTTCCTTTGGGACAGGCGGGGTAACAAATTGACGGTTCGATGGCTTTATCCAATTGAAATCTGTCCCTGCACGAGCAATTCAATCCTGATCGATTTTACGATCTGCTCCGGAAATTCCGTCGTTGATCGCTAACACGCGCCCCCCATCCGACGACAATTACACCATGTACCATATCGTTATGCATTGTTAAATCGAACCAGTGGCGCCTAATACATTGACGCAATTGTGATCATTTGCTTGATCCCCGGGGTTTGAATTCCTCAGGGCTCCGCTTCAGACTAGAGGTTTACGAAATCCGGTGGGCAAATTTGGAAAACTGTTTATCAAACTCTGAAATCGAGCAAATTCAGCTGGAAACCTGGAACCGGAACGCAGCTGACAGCTTCAGTTCCATACGCAACAGTCTCGTACAAACCGGACAATGGGTTCCGGGGCAGGTAATGGGACGGCGCTTCTCAATTGGCTGTGTCGCCCTTGAAATCACCCAGCGGTGCAACCTGGATTGCAGCCTTTGCTATCTCTCCGAAAATTCCGAATCGATCAAAGACATTCCGCTGGCGGAGCTTTTTCGACGCATCGATGCCATTGCCGATCATTTTGGACCGTTGACAGATGTCCAAATTACCGGCGGCGATCCGACTTTGCGCGCGCCCTACGAACTCGTCGAGATCGTGGCCCGCATCAAACGCCGCGGAATGCGTGCCTCTTTGTTTACCAACGGCATTCGGCTGAAACGAGAACGCCTTGAAAACCTAGTTGATGCGGGACTCACTGACGTGGCATTCCATGTGGACCTGACCCAGGACCGCAAGGGATATGCGACTGAATGCGATCTCAATGCCCAGCGCCTCGCCTATATTAACCGTGCCCGCGGGCTCCCGATTTCCGTCTTTTTCAACACGACGATATTTGATGGTAATCTGAATCAGATCCCCGATGTGGTCGGTTTTTTTGCCCGCCATAGCGATATCGTCAGTCTTGCCTCCTTTCAAATGGCAGCGGATACGGGACGGGGAACGGCAGATCCTGTTGACAGTGCGGCCCTGACGACCGACAAGGTGGTTCGGCAAATCGAAAAAGGGCTCGGAACCGGATTGTCGTTCGATACGGTTCAAGTCGGTCACGGCCAATGCAACAAATATGGTATGGCGCTGGTGACACAGGAACGGAATTTCGATCTTCTCGACGATAAAGAGTACGTCCGCAAAGTAATGCAGGTCAGCACCGACCTTGAGCTTGACCGCACGTCAAAAATCAAAACGGCAAAGAACATTATTTGCTGGCTCTCGCGCCATCCCGGACTCTGGGGGGCTACATTAATATGGTTTGCACGCAAGCTGCGGATCTGGGGTGGGGATCTTGTTCGCTCGCGCTACCGGGTCAACAAGCTGTCGATTTTCGTGCACAGTTTCATGGATGCCTGCGCCCTTGATCCCCAACGCATCCAGGCCTGTTCACTCATGGTCGCCACTGCCAATGGGCCCGTTTCCATGTGTCTTCATAATGCCCGGCGCGATGCTTTTTTGTTCCAGCCCCTTGCAATCGCCGATCCAGACAATGTGACCACGGGCGAAAATTCCAAGGAAGGGCGCACCTACTGGCATCCTGTCACCGGTGATTATCACGCTGAAAAGCCGGAAGTTGCACCATCACCACCACATCCGAAAGTGGCCAAGGGTCGGACGAAAGTCCGACTCAAAATTGGAAACCACAGGAGTTCGGAGAGACAGGTTGGGCCATGAACACGGCACCGATAAAAATCCCCTCGAGAACCCTCAATAAATTTATCACAAGCCTGGTTCTGATCATGACACTTGCGGCGTGTTCCAATGTCGAGATCCCGGAGCGGGAATGGAAGGAGACTGATGATCCGCTGAAGTACTGGGCAGAAGTTCTCGACAAACATGTGGACGTTCAGGGCCGCATAGATTTTTCAGGTCTTGCCGCAGCTCCGGAAAATTTACTTGTCTTTCTGAACTATGTGAAACAGACCTCGCCCCACACGCACCCTGCGGACTTTACTTCGTCACACGCGGCCATTGCCTATTACATTAATGCCTATAATGCCCTGGCCATGTACAACATTATCCTGTTGGGATTTCCCGAGGCTCTGAGGGGTTGGCGCAAGCTCGACTATTTTCTGCTTAAGCGTTTTAACATTGGTGGGCAACGGAACTCTCTCTATGGTTTTGAAAACCGGATCATCCGCAAGCTTGGGGAAGAACGTGTTCATTTCGCCCTCAATTGCATGTCCGTGGGTTGTCCAAGATTACCTGCTGTCCCTTTCACGCCCGAGAACCTGGAGAAACAACTCGACCAGCAAGCGCGGCGCTTCTTTGGGGAAGACCGCTATCTTCAGGTAGACCGCTCGCGCAAGACAGTCAGGGTGTCGGAGATTCTCGATTTCTTCACGGAGGATTTCACCATTAGATCAGGAACACTGATAAACTATATCAACCGCTACCGTGAGGAACGGATTCCGGGCTCCTACCGGGTAGAATTCCTGGACTATGACTGGACGGTTAACCGTCAGCCCATCAAAACGGGTCAGGCGCTTAAAGCCCGCTGAAAATCTGCAGTCCGCATACTAAAGGTTCCCCTGCCACATCTGTGATCCATGATGATTACTCCTGAGAAACTTCAATCGATATCGAATTTCACGCCCTGGGCGAGGGGCAGCTCCCGGGAATAGTTGATGGTGTTGGTTGCGCGGCGCATATACCCTTTCCACGCATCGGAACCGGATTCCC
>JBPCWG010000053.1:0-6608 GCA_051009705.1 Methyloligellaceae bacterium
GGGTGCCTGCCGGCCTATGCACCGGTTGTCCGGGCCGCCCTGCTGGCGCTTGCCGACAATCACTTCAATCTCAATGGCGTACAGGCAACCACCCATGTCGCCTGCCCCCTTCTGGTCGTAAACGGTCCGATCAGAAAGACCATAGACATGAATGCCGGACACAATCTGTTTGGATCCGGCAATCGCGCCAATGCCACTATCGGTCGAGCAATCCGCTTGGTGCTGCTGAACGTTGGCGGGGCGTGGCCGGGAGAACTTGATAAAAGCACCTTTGGTCATCCAGGAAAATACACCTACTGTATCGCCGAGAATGAAGAGGCCAGTCCCTGGGCGCCCTATCATGTGGAAAAGGGTTATGGACCTGAAGATTCTACAGTCATGCTGATCGCGGCGGAGGCCCCGCACAGCGTCACCAACCAGGTCGCAGATGATCCCGAAGGCATTCTTGACAGTCTGGTTTCGTGCATGAGCACGTTTGCACATAATAACGCCGTCAGTGCCGGACACTGCACCGTGATCATTGGGCCGGAACATGCTCGGACGATTTCAAAACACAGCTGGTCACGCCATGATGTCAAGTCTTACCTCTGGTATCAGGCAAGCAACCGATTTGAAGACATTGCGTTTCATCATCGCTATGGCAAGGTCTACAATCGCAATCTGCCGAAATGGTATTCCAGGAATGACAAGGATCCCATACCCATCGTCCCCAGCATCGACAATATCCATCTTTTCTGTGCCGGTGGCGAAGCGGGACGGTTCTCTCTGTTTCTACCGGGATGGGGGCACATGACGTCTCCCGTTCTGCGCGCCCTCGACGGAAGTCCGCCGGCATCCGGAGAGGTCACCTGTGTCGACGGCATGTGTTATCTCTGATGATACGGCCCAAAATATTAACTCCAACCTGAGCAAACAAACAATGACCCGTACCACTCACTCTCAATCCCTTCCGGTCTATGATCCACGCGGAAATATTCCATCGGGAGATCAGGATCTTGCCAGCCGGCTCGTGTCCCTCGACAATCAAAGAGTCGCCATTCTCGACAATACCAAATGGAATGCAGGCAAACTGCTGCGCAAGATCGTAGCCAGGCTTGAGGCTTCCCATTCCCTTGCCGAGGTCAATTTTTACAGCAAGGAGAGTTTTTCCAAGATGGCTCTACCGGAGCTCGTAGAAACCATTGCCGCGCAGAATGACGCCATTATCACTGCCATCGGAGACTGAGGGTCGTGTACGTCGTGCTGTATGCAGGACGCCATCGCTTTTGAGCAAAAGCATCGACCGACAGCGGTTATCATCACCACGGAATTTGTGCATGAAGCTGACGTGCAGAAGTCGGCTTTAGGCATGAAAAGCCTAACACCCGTGATTATCGATCACCCCTTAAGCACCCTGACGGAAACTGAAATCGAGGCACGTACAGAGCAGGCGGTGCAGCAAATCGAAGAAATTTTGACAGCACACTAATAGTTTATCGCACTATTGAAACTAGTAGGTCGGCAAACCTGTTCATATATGATAGTCTATATCTAATCGCGACCTTAGAGTTTGGTAGCGCGTAAAGCAGTTGGGGTGCGGTCATGTCGACATTGGTTGTTGCAATCGTAATTTTTTCGATTTCTTCCCTGTATTTAATTGTTGAGTTCTTCTGGTGGGCTCATCACAATAAAAAATGGCCCTTTTCCGGCAAACCTCTTCTAAACTTGAAACGGTCGAACGGAACCCGAAAAACCATTCGTCCGGAACAGTTGAACGTTGACAAAGTCTTGCAGGAAATTGAAACTTTGCAGGCCGACATCAGTCAGACTCTGGCGGAAACACCTGATATTCCGACGGAACGCCATCAAACAACAACGATCGCTGCCCCAAAACAACGAACGGCCGTCTGAGCGGTGGGAACGTAGTTTTCGAATTGCTAAAAAATTTGCTCGACGATCCTGCTGAAAATTGACTGCTTTAGCGAAGCGCGTCTATCTCTCAAGCTTTGTCCGTGAGTCCACCCGCCAACCCGGCCCTCTTATCTTTCGTTTCACCAGTTCAGGCCTTATGAGATGGTCAATGTCAACTCCGGGAAAAGCGACAATTTCCGCTGAATGCCCCTTCAATCGGAACCGAGGGTTTTGTTTGCGTTCGATTTCCAATTCATCGTTTGGAAAAATAAAGATTTCAGCCATCGGTATTTCTGTTCCCAGATAGGATTGAATGGGTATTAACGGGACGCGCGTCTCTTGGCGCGCAACTGAATTACATTAGTCGGCTTCTTCGGTGCTGACGTTCCGGCATGAGACCGAATGAATGCCGTGATCTGAGGGACGATTTCATCCCGGAAGCGGCGACCGTTGAACACACCGTAGTGACCGACTTCAGGTTGCAGGTAATGTTGTTTTTTCGAACTATCGAGATTGCTGCAAAGATCGTGGGCTGCAAAAGTCTGTCCAACGCCGGAGATATCGTCCTTTTCACCTTCAATCGTCAACAGGGCCGTTTTCTCAATGGCTCCGAGATCTATCGTGTGGCGACGGTGTTTCATAACACCACGTGGGAGCTGATGCTCTATGAAGACCTGTTTAACAGTTTGCAGATAGAACTCCGCCGTCAGATCCATCACCGACATGTACTCGTCATAAAATTCCTTGTGCTTTTGCGCCGGTGAACCATCCCCCTTGATGAGCTGGCGATACATGTCCCGGTGTGCCTGGACATGTCGATCCAGATTCATCGCCATAAAACCGGTGAGCTGAAGAAAGCCCGGATAGACTTTTCGGCTGAACCCCGGATTGGGAAACGGCACCTTGACGATGACATTGTTGCGGAACCAGTTGAGTCCCCTTTCCAGGGCAATATTATTGACCGCTGTCGGATTTATTCTCGTGTCAATTGGCCCGCCCATTAACGTCATGGATTTCGGCACATCGGGACTCCCGGCCTCCGACATCAGGGAAATCGCACCAAGTACGGGAACAGAGGGTTGGCATACTGCCATCACATGACAATCGCCGTTGAAATTTTCGAAGATCTTCATCAGATAATCGATATAGGTGTCGAGGCTAAATTCGCCGTGAACGACAGAAACCTGCCGGGCATCGATCCAATCGGTAATGTAAACGTCGTGTTCCGGTAACAAGGCTTCGACGGTACCGCGCAACAGTGTAGAGAAATGACCGGACAGGGGCGCGACGATCAGCAGTTTCGGTTGCTCTACGTTTAAATCACGTGCCTCTTTCTGAAAGTGCAACAAATTACAGAAAGGAGCTTGCCAGACAATCTCTTCGTCAATAGCAACGGATTTACCGTTAACCTCTGTCGCGTCGATGCCGAATTCAGGACGCTCGTAACGGCGGGTGGCGCGCTCGAACATATCAAGCTTCGCCAGAATGTTTCGCGCCACTGGCGTTTCGGCAAATGGATTCAGCGGCGTTTGCCAGAACAACCTGCCGACATCAGCTGCCGCTCGTGCAGGTTTCACAGCCGCATGGCTGAATTCAAACAATTGATATAGCATTCAAACCCCATAACCACTTGCATTGTTATACCGGTTCTCAGTGCCGGAATTGTTGGACGCAAGTCGATCATCCCCATTCGTATTTTGAATCATCTTATACCTAAAATCCGCGCCGATTGGTTAACAAATATTTAATTCCTGCACATGTTGTGATCTTTAAAACACGCTGCTCTATATATTGTATCTGCGCTATTGTGCTTACCGTTAATATTTGTGAACCGGTCAATGACAGATCAATGCCGCGAAAAACAAGAATTTGTGAGGCATTTGTCACCAGCAGGATGTGATTCGAACCGTAATTGCAGTGAAGTAATCGCTGGTGATTCTTATACAAGCACTATTTTAGACCTAGCAAATTATTCAACCGTCACGATCCCATGTGCCGGATCAACAGTGAGCAGACAGCCGGTTTCTATCTCTTGCGTGATATCTGTTGCGAATCGATCTATGAGCGGTAAATCGGCAAAGGCCGCTCCTTGTGCCATAATCGGGTTGGCGGAGTTAAGCAACAACGCTGCCGGCGCCATCTCACGCGAGACCATATCTCGCAACATCCACGCAGTCGCGACTCCGCCCTTCGACAGATCTAGAACCAGAACCTTGCCGACATAGGACTGACCATAAAGTTTGTGTGTGGGCCGGGAAAAAATACCGTTAATCCGGTCCAGGTCATAGCGGGCACTAAAATTGTCTTTGGCGACGAGTGCCTCACCGGTTACCTTTCCACCAACGCCTTTGTGGCCGATAATCGTCCGGTGCTCACTCATCGCCCCGCCCCCCCGACGATTTTCCCGGCAATGGCACTCTCGACACAACGTTCCATGGAAGCGAGCATCGGTTCATAACCGTAGCCGCCGAGAATATTGACGAGCTTGGCCGAATTGCTCATCAACCGGCGCCAATTGTTGGCTTCGCCGATCTCCCTTGCATACATCTGGTAAAAACAAACGCCTTCCAGCAACAACCCGCCGCAGTCTTCAATGGATCTTGTTATACCCATACGATCCGCAGCGGACTTGATTTCCGGCGAGGTCGCGGCCAACAACGCAACGCTGGAATGAATTTCTCTTCCTCCGATCAAATCCGCCAGGGATTTCAGCTCCATAAGCGAAAGCTGGGGGGCGGCGAAAACGACGACATCGAGCTGTGTATCTTCAGGCCAGTAGCTGGAGAGAAAAGTACGGAGGTCCGTCTCATTGAAGCAAGTGAGATTTGGAGGCTGCCCGTCAAAGACCGAACTAAGATCCGGGGCTTCCGGGGTGACCCCGATCATGTGAAACAATGGTGTCGACCCGTAACTCGCCAGCGCTGCCCCGAATTGCTTGAGTTCGTCGGAGCGCGGAGTGCGGTTAATTCCCTGTATAACAGGCACATCCCAGTAAGAAGACATTTTCTGACCAACGAGAGCGCCCATAGCTCCCCAGTCGCTAAGATCACCGGCTTCAAAGGAAAATTCAAACAGGGCCTTGCCCCGTCGATATCCATCAAGATGGAATCCGTAACGAGGGGTTCGCCCGGTCAAAGCCGCAGCCAGGGCCGAGGGGCCGCCTTCGAAATTTGTGCGCGCACCCTGAACGGAATTAGCGTAAATCGACGATCCGGTGTCGCCAAATGCCAAATGTTCCCCGAGCACCGGCGGCATGATTGTCTGGTAGTTGATGCAGGTATTGGTCAGCATGACATCAAGCTGTTCAAACGCTGCGGACAAACGTTTCTCTAGACTGACGTGATCATCGGACTGGCGCAACTTGGTGTAGGCTTTGAAATCAACACCCCGGGGATCGGTGACCGTCGGCACGCGCACCCGGCGCTGTTCGAGTGGTAACTCCGCCAGTTGCTCCAGGAATGTGATACCCTCTTCACCCGTAGCCTCGGGATCGGCCATAAGATGAACTTGGGAAATTTCGACGCAATCTGCGGCATCGTAAAACTCGCCGACACGAACAATCTGCTGCATAGCAAATTGTCTGGCCGGGCCTTCTTCTCCGGCAAGCATGGAAGTCTCATGATCCGAGAGTTTCAAGTTATTCTTCCCCAGCACTCCTCAGCAGAGGTCCGGTGCATTTTCTAGAGTCGAACGGCCTGGCCATTACCGTGGAACAAATCAAATAGATAAATAAACTTACTCTGCAGCCTGTTCGACCCGGTTGTGATCCGCCTTTGGAACGATCGTGCGATAGATACTGGCAATCAATGTCAGCAAACCACCGACAATCAGGACCAGTCCAATGGGTCGGCCGAGATAAGCCGTGACGTCATAATGCAGCATCTGCATGGCCTGGGCGAATGTTTGCTCACCAATTTTTCCGAGTATCAGTCCGAGGACAATGCCGGGTACGGCATAGCCGGAGCGGCGCAAGAAAAATCCGGCAATACCTGCGAGGAACATCACCAGAATATCGATCGTCAGACCGCGCACCGCATAAGCTCCGACTGTGGCCATCAGCAAAATGACCGGGGCGAGATAGTGAAAGGGAACCCGCAGCAGATGGACAACGGTTTTAGTCTGCAGCCAGCCAAGGAAAAAGATCGATATGTTGGCCCAGAACATAGCGGCAAAAACAACCCATACGAGTTCCGCCGAATTGATGAACACGAGAGGTCCGGGTTCCATGTCGTGCATTTGGAAGACACCGACCATCATGGCCGTCAAGGCACCGCCCGGCAGACCCAGGGCCAGGAGCGGAATCATCGCGGCACCGGTCGCGGCATTGTTGGCGGTTTCTGATGACACAACACCTTCAAGGTTGCCCTTACCGAAGGATGTTTTGTCTTTTCCCCAGCGCACAGCTTCGTTGTATCCCATAAAAGCAGCAAGCGTGGCTCCGATACCCGGCAGAATACCGCAGAAGAAGCCGATGCACACCGAACGGGCAACAGCAATTTTCAAACGCCAGAATTCAAGATATGTTGGGAAATCGAGAGACACCTTCGGGGCTTCATACGTGCCTTTGGCTTTTCGCTCCGCCTGAATGAACACTTCGGAAACGGCAAAGAATCCGAGAATTGTGGGAATGAAGTGAATGCCCGCGAGCAGGTAAGGAAATCCAAAATCATAACGCTCAATACCACCCACGGGATCAAGTCCCACAAGGGCGAGTACCA
>JBPCWG010000054.1:0-3429 GCA_051009705.1 Methyloligellaceae bacterium
GGCGTCCTCTGGTCAAGACACCACCGGGTACATTTTTCGAACTGCTCTCCGATGCATTCGAGAAGAATTTTGCACCGGCCGAACTACTGTCACTGCTCAAGCACCCCGTCACCCGGTTAGGTTACAAGACCGGCGAAATCAGAGCTGCAACCCGGGCAGTTGAACTTATCGCACTTCGTCAACCGCTTCTCGGGACCGGTCTGGATGCAATTGAAATTGCACTGGATCGCATGACCCGGAGTTATGAAAATAAGCAGATTTTCCACCCCATTCTGGGGCGCCTGCAGGAACGGGAATGGATCCGGGCTAAAGAACTCATCGAACGGCTGAAGGCAGCGCTTGAACCGTTGTTGCAACTTACCCGAAGCGCGGAATTGCGGCCTATACCTGAGTTTGTGAAAGCTAAGATATTGGTGGCCGAAGCGCTGGCCCGAAATCACGAAGGCACTTTCGAGAACCTGTGGCAGGGAGAAGCCGGAGAAGCCCTGTCAATATTTCTGACTAATCTGCTGAGTGAACAAATCCCCGGCCCACATATTGCCGCGGATGAGTATCCGCAGCTTTACCGGGGATTGATCGCCGGTCAGGCGTTGCGGGATCGAACACCGGTGCATCCCCGTTTGTTTATCTGGGGTCCGTTCGAAGCGCGGCTGCAGCAGGCGGATGTGGTTGTGCTGGGCGGACTGAACGAAGGCGTTTGGCCGCAGGTAATGGAACCTGATGCCTGGTTGAACCGGCCGATGCGAAAAGATCTGGAACTGCCGGCGATTGAAGAGCTCATCGGTTATTCGGCCCACGACTTTTCCCAGATGCTGGGAACCCGGGACGTGTATCTGACTCGGGCTTCGAAACAGGATGGTGTTCCAACAGTTCCGTCACGCTGGATTCTTAGACTGCAAACCCTGATGAAGGGGATGAATCTTGAAGATAAGCTCCTGTCACCGGTCGAACAGCCCTGGTTGGACTGGGCACTGTTGCGGGACCGGGTGGAACGAGAGGATATGGTCCCATCCCCCAATCCCAAACCACCGGTGAAATATAGACCACGGAAACTCAGCGTAACGCAGATAGAGGACTGGATTTCCAATCCCTATTCAATATTCGCCAGAAAAATACTTAAACTGGAACCGCTTGCCGAACTTGGCGGTGATCCCAATGCCGCGTTACGGGGGCAGATCGTGCACCATGCCCTGCATGTGTTCTCGGATCGATATCCGACAAAGCTGCCGGAAAATACCGAGGGGCGGCTTTTGGAGATTTGCCAGGAAATTTTCAGTAAATATCAAACACACCCGCGTATTGCCGCCTTCTGGTTGCCGCGGCTTGAGCGATTTGCAGGATGGTTTGCGCAGTCTGAGAAGTCGAGGCGAAACAATATAGTCAGGGTAGCTTCGGAAACCAGCGGATCACTGGAATTCGAAGCGCCCGGTGGCCCGTTTACATTGACGGCTCGCGCCGACCGCATTGATCTGGATGAACATGGTGCGGTATCGATTTATGACTATAAGACCGGTGTCTTGCCAGCAAAAGGTGAGGTCATGTCCGGTAAAAAGCCGCAATTGTCCCTGGAAGGTGCGATTGCCAGATCCGGGGGATTTGAAGATCTCGGATCGGCTTCCCTGGCCGCTCTGAAATATATTAGGGCATCGGGGAGTGAAGTTCCGGGTGAGGAAGTCGAGATTCTCCATGATGATCTGGATGAAGTGGCCGCCGAAGCCCTGAGGCACCTGAAAAACCTAGTCGCCCTTTATGATGTTGAGACAACAGGTTACGCGGCCCTTCGGCGTCACGGGTTCGATTATCGATATGACAAATATGGTCATTTGGCCCGGGTGAAGGAATGGAATGCCGGGGAAGGTGGTCAAACGTGACTGATGTCGCCACAAATTCGATTACGGAAACAACAGAGAGACAGCAGGCCAGGGCCGCAGACCCGGAAGCCTCCGCCTGGGTGTCCGCAAATGCCGGAACCGGTAAAACCTACGTACTCGTGCAGCGAATTCTGAGGCTTCTCCTGTCAGGTACGCCGCCACAACGCATTCTTTGCCTGACATTTACGAAGGCTGCAGCGTCGGAAATGTCCAACAGGCTGTTTCGCCGTTTGAGCGAATGGACGATTTATAATGATCAGGAAGCAAACGAGCATATCGGTAAAATTCTGGGTCGTCCTCCGAGCCAGGTGGAGTGCGATCGCGCCCGGCGGATGTTTGCCGATGCATTGGAAACACCGGGCGGTTTGAAAGTACAGACGATTCACGCTTTTTGTGAACGCCTGTTGCATCGTTTCCCTCTGGAGGCTGAAATTGCCCCAAACTTCGCCGTGCTTGACGAAGCACAGGAGAGTGCCCTGCGCCGACAGATCATCGAACAGATACTCAAGCGGGCTTCCGAGAACGATAAATCGGATCTGGGGCACGCCCTCAAGACGATTACGTTTTTTGCGGATGAAGATCGATTTATCTCGCTGATCGATTCGCTGTTATCAAAGCGAATTATATTTCAAGAGCACTTCAGAAAGCTGGAGAACTCTAATTTTGGCAGGGAAGAACTGTTGCAGGATATCAAGCAGAAGCTGGGTATCAGTCACAGTTTCGACTTGCCGACATTGAGGGATCGATTGTCCAGGATTGTCTCTCTCGACGATATTAAATTCGCCGCCGGTGTTCTCGCTACAGGACAAAAATCCGATCAGAATCTCGCAAGGAAGTTCGAAGAGCTGATGAACACGCCTGATCCGGAGGCGCGAGTTGCGGTTATTCAGAAGATTTTTTTGACGGATAAAAAACAGCCTCGCAAGCGACTTGTCACAAATCGGATAAAGGAAGAAAACGAAACACTGGTAGAGTCACTTCTGCGCATGCAGGAAAGTGTTTTCGATCTGATTCAGGAAATTGATAAATTGCGACTGGCACAAGCCAGCACGGCATTGATCGTCGTATCCAAGGAGATTTCAAGCGCGTATAGAAAGATAAAACTTCAGCGGTCGGCTCTGGACTTCGACGATCTGATTGAAAAAACATCGGATTTACTCAGCAGCTCATATGCATCCTCCTGGGTTTTATACAAACTGGATGGAGGAATTGACCATATTCTTGTCGATGAGGCCCAGGATACCAACCCGATTGCGTGGAATATTATCGACAAGCTGACAGACGAATTTTTTTCCGGCGAAAGCCAGTCAAAAGATGCCCGTACGATATTTGCGGTCGGTGACGAGAAGCAGTCAATTTATGGATTTCAGGGTGCGGATCCGAAAAAATTTGCCGGAATGGGCGAAACTTTCAAGAAAAAGGCCGAAATGGCTTTACTTGATCTGCACAATATTCCGCTCAACCAGTCCTTTCGATCGACATATCCCGTCTTGCACTCCGTGGATACCGTGTTTCAGGATCAGCGTCTTTTGAAGGCTGTTACTTCGCATAGCGAAAC
>JBPCWG010000055.1:0-7435 GCA_051009705.1 Methyloligellaceae bacterium
GCCCAGGGCCGGTGCCAGGATGATACCGAATACCGGACACTTATTCTCGACCAGTCCGATATTGACGGTAAATTCCGGGCGCTGATTTATAAACTCGCGTGTTCCATCAAGTGGATCGACGAGAAAATAGATATCTTCGACATGTGGGCGACCGCCCTGACTCAGGTTTTCTTCGGCAACCACCGGAATTTCAGGACAGAGGTGTTTGAGATCCCGAAGAATCAGGTCTTCGGCAACCTGATCAGCTTCAGTGACCGGTGAATTATTTGCCTTGGTTGCAATGTCCAGTGGTGTTTCGAAATAGGTCATGATCTTTTTTCCGGCTTCCAGTACAGTCGGAATAAGATTTTGAGTTAGGAATTTCTGGTCGATCTGGGACATCGAAGTCTGATCCTTTGGTCACCTGCCATCCGCTGACGGATTTGATTCGTCGATTTTGATGGAATTCTGTAATTGTTCGATTGGGAATAAAAAAATATCCTGCAAATAGTTATTAAAGAACAAAAACTTATTGAGCATTTATTTCTTGCCTTTTCAGCCCAGACGCGCGGGTGTATCAAAATTCGGACGCAAATGGATGGCGCATGGGTTCGCATTTCCGCGGAAATGCTTACCGTAGTTTACAAACTGGGGCACTAGAAGGGGGAATAATGTCAAATCAGCACCAATTGGATGATCTCGGTCTTGCGGCATTGATATCTAGTCGCATTTGTCATGATGTTATTTCACCGGTTGGAGCAATTTCGAATGGTTTGGAAGTCCTCGATGAAGAAGAAGATGCTCAAGTCCGGGAATACGCCCTCGATTTGATCCGCAAAAGTGCTGCCCAGGCTTCCGCAAAGCTTCAGTTCGCCCGGCTGGCATTTGGTGCGGCGGGGTCTGCCGGATCGGAAATCGACATGAATATGGCCCGGGATATAGCACTTGCCGTACTGGATGAGTCTAAACATCAGTTGGTGTGGCAGGTCGAACCGATGACACTGCTAAAAGACAAGGCGAAACTACTTTTGAATTTGATTTCTATCGCCATAACGACTTTACCACGCGGGGGTACGATAAATCTCGCAATACAGGGAACTTCGGATCGCGCGACAATGACGATCCTTTGCCGCGGTCAAGGCGCGCGCGTTCCGGATGGACTTGTGGAACTCATATCGGGTCAGTCCAGCCAGCCACTCGATACCTTGTCGATTCAGCCCTATTACGCCAGCAGGATCGCATCTGAGGCGCAAATGCGGCTCGTCGCCGGTCTACAGAAAGAGGATGTCGTGCTCACGGCTAATCCTTTGAATTAGATAGATAACACTGATCTATCACTTGTCGACACTGAGCAGGTTTAACCCAATCCTTCAGCGATTATTAACACTTTGAGACCAGACTGCGGTTATTCGCGTTCTGATATTTAGCAATTCGGAACCGTGAACTGGGGGGAGCTTTCTCTTGTCAAAAGAGAAGCTGGGGGATTTCTATGGACGATTTATTAAGCGAATTTCTTACGGAAACTGCTGAGAGCCTGGATGTTGTTGATGCGGAGCTTGTGAAATTTGAGCAGGAACCGAACAACACTGAAATTTTAAGCAATATATTTCGCCTCGTACACACTGTTAAGGGAACTTGCGGATTTCTCGGACTTCCTCGTCTCGAGACCCTGGCCCATGCAGCTGAGAATCTCATGGGGCAATACCGGGACGGCTCACCCGTCAATCCAGAGGGTGTGACGCTGATCCTTCATTCGATCGATCGCATCAAGGAAATTCTGATTGAGCTGGAACAGCACGGAACTGAACCGGAGGGCGATGATCAGGACCTCATTTCCAAGCTTGATAAAATCTCTCTGGCCAGTGAAAACGGACCGACGGAGGTACCATCCGCTGCGTCAGAAATGGATGAGCCGGCAATTGACGTTCCGGAGCTGCAAAGAGAGCTCAAGCCCGGGGAGGTGTCCCTGGAGGAACTTGAACGAGCTTTTCAGGAAGCCCCGGGACCAGATGACGATTTGGCCGATGACAGCCCTCCAGCCGACAATTTTCCCACCGACAATGTTCCGACCGAGAAGCAGGACAACACGGCTGGAACCGCAGAACCTGGCGCTGATAAACCACAACAGAACACCAAGCGATCTGCCAGAGAAAAACCGGCCAACGGGAAAACAGGCGGCGGCGAGGGTCCTGTAAAAAGTCAGACGATCCGGGTGAATGTCGACACCTTGGAACAACTGATGACGATGGTGAGCGAACTCGTGCTCACTCGGAATCAGTTGTTGGAAATTGACCGCCGGCAGGAGGAAAGCCAGTTCAAGGTTCCACTGCAGCGTCTTTCCAATGTCACCGCCGAACTTCAGGAAGGTGTCATGAAAACACGGATGCAGCCCGTGGGTAACGCCTGGCAAAAGCTTCCGAGAATTATACGAGACCTGTCCCAGGAGCTCGATAAAAAAATCAATCTGGAAATGATCGGCGCTGATACGGAGCTTGACCGCCAGGTTCTCGAGCAGATCAAAGACCCACTGACACATATGGTGCGTAATTCTGCCGACCATGGGCTGGAAACCACGGAAGAACGTATTCGTGTCGGCAAACCTGAGGAAGGAAACATTACGCTCCGTGCCTATCACGATGGCGGCCATATCATCATTGAGATTGCCGATGACGGCAAGGGACTAAATACCGAGAAAATCAGACAGAAGGTTCTCGAGTCGGAATTTACAACTGAAGACGAGCTCAATCAAATGAGCGAACAGGAACTGCACAAGCTGATCTTCAATGCAGGACTATCGACCGCCAAAGAGGTTACAAGTGTTTCGGGTCGCGGTGTCGGTATGGATGTGGTCCGCACAAATATTGAGCTTATTGGCGGAACGGTGGATCTGAAATCGGTTCAAGGAGAGGGAACGGTCTTCATGATCAAGATCCCTCTGACTTTGGCGATTGTTTCGGCATTGATCGTCGAGGCCTCGGGACAAAGGTTTGCCATTCCGCAGCTTTCGGTCATTGAACTGGTCCGGGCCCATAAATCCGGTGAGCACCGAATTGAAAGTATAAACGATACGCCACTTCTCAGACTCCGAAATCAGCTGATGCCCATCGTCTACCTTCGCGATATCTTGGGACTGGAGTCGGATGTTAAGAAGGACGCAGAAGCGGACGCCGAGAACAAAGCGAACGACGACCTGGATTTTGTCATCGTGACTCAGGTCGGCAGACTGACATTTGGTATCGTCGTTGACAGTGTTTTTCATACGGAAGAGATTGTCGTAAAACCCATGTCGAGCAAGTTGCGTGATGTGACTATGTTCTCTGGGAACACGATCTTAGGTGACGGCAGTGTCATCATGATTGTCGATCCCAATGGCATTTCACAATGTGTTGTCGAAACTAGAGCCGGCTCTGGCATGGTTGACGAAAGCGAACTGAAGTCCGTCTATTCGGCCCAGGATGATGCGACAACCATGCTTGTATTCAAAGCCGGATCCGACGAACCAAAGGCTGTTCCACTTTCCCTGGTCACACGTTTGGAAGACGTTGAAGCTGGAACAATAGAAAAATCTAATGGCCGTTATCTCGTGCAATATCGCGGATCACTCATGCCGCTGGTATTTATGGATGAGGCGGAAAATCGCAAGGAATCAGGTCGGCAGCCGGTCCTGGTCTTTACCGATGGTCAGCGGGTCATGGGTCTGGTCGTTGACGAGATTGTGGACATTGTCGATGAGGTGTTGAAAGTCGAGGTTTCTTCAACTCGCCCCGATAGGCTTGGATCTGCCGTTATCAAAGGTGTCGCAACGGAAATCATTGATGTCGCGCACTATCTGCCCAAGGCATTCGACGACTGGTTGGAAATTCACGACAATGTCGAAACCGTCAAGGAGCTCAATGTGCTTCTCGTCGATGACAGCGCATTTTTCAGAAATATGCTGGCCCCTCTCCTGAGTGCCGCCGGTTATCGCGTTACCCTGGCAGACTCGGCAACAACCGCAATGGATTTGTTGAACACAGATGATCAGTTCGACATCATCATTTCGGATATTGAGATGCCGGAAATGGATGGCATTGCATTTGCCGAAGCGCTGAAGAGAGATCAGAAGTGGGCATCGACACCTATCATCGCATTGTCCTCCCATTCAACGAAAGACATGATCGATCGCAGCCGCGCCGTCGGATTTCTTGACTATGTGGCGAAATTCGATCGGGAGGGACTTTTAGAAACCCTCAAAGACTGCAAATCAACATTAGTGGAAGCTGCATGAAACCGGACAGTGAGAAAAGTTCAATGCTGGACAATGAGAGCGAAGAATTTGTGACGGTGCGGATAGCGGATCAGCTTTTCGGCCTGCCTATTGAACAGGTTCAGGATGTCTTCATTCCCGAAGCTATTACAAGTGTTCCCCTCTCCAATCCCGAAATCGCCGGTGTGTTAAATCTGCGCGGACGCATCGTTACAGCGATCGATATGAGAAAGCGGCTGAATTTATCGACCAGGAAAGATGAGAATCCGATCATGGCTGTGGGAATCGATCACAACGACGAATCTTTTGGTTTGATTATCGACAGTGTCGGCGAAGTTTTACGATTGTCGAAAAAAACATATGAAAAAAATCCCGGGAATCTGGATTTGCGCTGGGTTGGCGTTTCAGCAGGAATACAAAGATTGGAAAACGAACTCATGGTGATCCTGGATGTCGACAAAGTTTTGGATACCCAGGAAACCCATCAAGCCGCCTAGCCATGCCCTTAGCGGGCTTTGAAAGAGAAGGATACGATCAAATGAAGCATTGCCTGGTCGTCGATGACAGCAG
Organism: Methyloligellaceae bacterium; assembly: GCA_051009705.1. GTDB lineage: Bacteria > Pseudomonadota > Alphaproteobacteria > Rhizobiales > CAYWUX01 > JANQOC01. Next base: position 4,796 of record JBPCWG010000055.1, read on the forward strand.
TGTCATCCGCAAAGTGACACGTCATATTTTGGAAGAATTGCAGTTTGATATAACCGAAGCCGAAAATGGTCTGGTGGCGTTGGAAAAATGCCGGCAGCAGATGCCCGACGTCGTGTTTCTTGACTGGAATATGCCGGCCATGGATGGCATCGAATTTATTCAAGCGCTCAGAACCGAAACCGGCGGCGAGAAACCGAAAGTGATTTTCTGTACAACCGAGAACGACGTTGAGCACATTACTAGAGCTTTCGATGCCGGGGCGAACGAATACATCATGAAACCGTTTGACCGCGAAATTGTCGAAGCGAAGATGCATGAAGTCGGCATGATCTAGAAATTCAGGAGTGCAAAAAGTGCAATCTGCGACGGTTTTATCGGCTTCAAGAGTTAAAAATTCCGATCTCGTCCGAGTGATGATCGTCGATGATTCGGCGGTAGTCAGAGGGTTGGTCTCCCGCTGGATATCGGAAGAAGAAGATCTGTTGGTCGTCGAAAAGTGCTCCAATGGAAAAATAGCAGTCGACAAGATCGCTGATGCCAATCCTGATATCGTTGTACTCGATATTGAAATGCCGGTTATGGATGGGCTGGAAGCACTGCCCGAACTGCAAAAACGCGCGCCCAGAAGTATGTTCCTCATGGCGTCGACCTTGACCCAGAGAAACGCTGAAATTTCTCTGAAAGCTTTGTCCTTGGGGGCAACAGATTATATTGCCAAGCCCGAGGGTAATCGGGGTGTGACAACTTCGGAAGAATTCCGCAAAGAACTGGTCAAGCGCATAAGGGCTATTGGCGGTAAAGGCAAACGCCTGCGTGCGCCTGCTTCGCCGCATCAGGGAGAGATTCAAAAGACCAAGCCATCGGTGACTTTGGCAAATACCGGCCTAAATGCGCAAGCGCCGATATCGCTCAAGAGATTTTCAATGGTCAGGCCTCGCGTTCTGGCCATTGGCAGTTCGACCGGGGGACCGCAGGCGCTGATGACTCTGCTGACGAATATTGCCCCGCATTTGGGCGAAATTCCCACAATCATAACGCAACATATGCCGCCGACATTTACCAAAATTTTGGCACAAAACCTGGCACGTTCCCTTGATCGGACGGTTAAGGAAGGGGAACATGGCGAAATTCTGCAACCCGGATATATCTATATAGCGCCTGGAGAGCACCACATGCTTGTTGAAGAGCGGGAGGGGCAGGTTCATGTCGTTCTCGATGGGGGACCCCAGGTAAATTATTGCCGGCCGGCGGTCGATCCCATGACGATCAGTGCGGCCAAAGTGTTTAAAGCGGGAATACTGAATATTATTCTGACAGGCATGGGGAATGATGGAGCGGATGGTGTTAAAGCCGTTTCGTCGGCTGGAGGCAGCGTCATTGCTCAAGATGAAGAATCGAGCGTTGTCTGGGGAATGCCGGGAGCGGCAGCAGCAACTGGATGTTGTTCCGCAGTTCTTCCCCTCAATGAGATAGGCCCCCGGACCGCATCTCTCATTAGAGGGTTATGACATGACACCCCAGGAATACGGCTATCTTCAAAACATGCTTAAAGACCGTTCGGGACTGGTTCTTTCCGAAGACAAGCAATATTTGCTTGAATCCCGCCTCAACCCGGTGGTCCAAAAAAACGGCCTGGAAAACATTTCCGACCTCATCCGCAAACTGCAGTTACCGGGAAGTGAAAACCTGAAGTCGGCAGTGACTGAGGCGATGACCATCAACGAATCTTTTTTCTTCCGAGACAAAACACCGTTCAGGAACTTCGAAGAAGTCATGATGCCCAGTCTCTTGAAAGCTCGTCAGGCAAAACGGTCCCTGCGGATTTGGAGTGCGGCGGCCTCTTCCGGACAGGAGCTTTATTCCCTGGCTATTCTGATCAAGGAAAAGGGAGAGGCATTTCGTTCCTGGAAAATTGAACTCATGGGAACGGATATTTCTACGGAAATTCTGGAAAAAGCCAAAACGGGTCTCTATAGCCAGTTCGAGGTGCAACGGGGAATGCCATCTCCTTTGCTCGTTAAATATTTCCAGCAGGTCGGAAGCTTGTGGCAAGTCGACTCGAGTTTGCGCGCAATGATGAGTTTTCGAAATTATAATTTGCTCGACAATTTTTCGAACCTCGGCACTTTCGATATTGTGTTCTGCCGCAATGTCCTGATCTATTTTGATCGCGAGACCAAGCGCGATGTGCTGGAACGTATCGCCCGGCAGATGGCTCCTGATGGCTATCTTGTTCTCGGCGCGGCGGAAACGATTGTCGGTATTACCGATAAATTTGAACCGGTCAACGGAAGACAGGGCCTGCTAAGCTTGAAAGACAAATCAGTGGCAGGTCCGATAACCGGACGGGTGCAGACACAGCCGGATGCGGCTGGCATTGCCGTTGACGCCCAGAATATTGCCTAGATTACACAGGCTCTGGTTTTAAAAAGATCCAACCCAAAAAAATAAAAGGAGCCTAAAAAGGCTCCGATTAGATAAATTCAATATTTTAGAATTTTTATTGCTTTAGGTCAGGCCGCTTCGATTTCCGCATCGGGATCTCTCAGCACATAGCCACGACCCCAGACTGTTTCAATGTAATGCTGGCCACCGGTTGCGGTTGCGAGTTTTTTGCGCAGCTTACAGATGAAGACATCG
>JBPCWG010000056.1:0-4987 GCA_051009705.1 Methyloligellaceae bacterium
ATGTCATAGAAAAGAACTTCGTGGTGCAATCCTTTGGTTTCACTAATGTTCCAGTGGCGACCTACAACGAGATCAATATTGCGGTTTTTCAGCTCCTGTATGAGATCCTCATAAGAAGCTTCCATCACAGTGAAGTTTAGACCAGGTTCGGTCCTCAGAATTGTTCCGAGTGCATGTGCTAAAACCCCTGACAGAGCGACAGGCATTGCACCAATGCGAACGCTCCCGATTGTACCGTCGCGATAATTATTCAATTCCTGTTGAATTGTACGCATCTCGCCAACAATGGCTTCTGCCCTGTCGAGGAAAAGCCGGCCGTATCTGGTAACCTCGGTCCCCTTATGGGTCCTATTGAAAATCCTATAGCCCAGCCGATCCTCAAGATCGCGTATGGTCCGGGTAACGGCCGGCTGCGTGATATGCATCGATTTAGCCGCCGCAAGAATACTTCCTTCCTGCATGACCGTGATCGCGACCTTGATTTCTCGCATCTTAAGAACGTCAATCAGTTCCATGACTTTCCTTTTAGGCTGTTTTTTCTACTGGAAGATCCGCTAAGACTATTTCCGAGAAAAAATGTACTGAACCCATTATATAACTGAATAGGCATATTAGTGTAAGAAAATATTATTATACAGCATACTCCACCTGAAGCATTCTATTTTGAAGACGATCGCAACAAACAGATGAAGCTCCTCAACTCGTACTGGAAGGCGCGAGAAATCGGTGACATCCTGGTGGTCCCGCAATTCAATCGGGCATCTGTAGCGAGGCAGGCTGACAAGGTTTTGTAAACTCATGACAATCCGCTTTTTCTCGACGAAAAACAGGCCATTCCACATGGGACCATTTCCGCTTGAGCGATTGGAGCGGGCCGACATCATGCCGGATCTTGATCGGGTTCCGGAGATGCGTGCAATCTCATTCGACCGGGTTGACGTCCCTCAGTCGATCGTCAATGCCATGCGCGAATATCAGGCGATGCTGGATGCCATCCGATCTGGCTTTGTTAACAAGGCACGTGGTGCCTGTCCCGATGATCCTCTCGAGCGAGCAAACCATCTCAAAGCGTTTGGATATTTTGCCGATGCCTCGATGGCTGGCACGTGCCGGCTCCCTGACGGAATTGGATTGTCGACGCCAATTCGTAATCCTGACATTGATCGCCTGGCTGAAGATCTCCGAACACGCCAAACCAAGACGCTGGCGGCCGGCATAGATTTGATTATGGCGGATCTCAAGGAATCGATGGATGCCCCTCCGACAACCATCGATCAACATTCTCACGCTATCGTCTATTTGTACGAATTTCCCCGTGATCCGGAACCCGATGAACCGGGTTGCTCATGGATCATGGATGCGCAACCCCAGCGCGCCTGTCTGCGGGCGGCAGAAACCGCCATAATCATTGCTAACTACATCAGGCTCCTCGGATTTGATGCCCGGGCGCACACAGGTTCATCCTCGGATATTGACCTGAACAAACTCACGGTCGCCTCAGGACTCGCAACGGCAGAGCAGGGAAAACTGGTCAATCCCTATGTAGGTGACCGCTTCGCTGTTGCCGCGGTCACAACGACATTTGAATTGGGGTCCGACAAGCCACTGGTTCCACTTGGTAGGCAACCCAGAAAGCGGACCCATGGTCTTGCCTGGAAAATTGGAAAGGGGTTTGTCAAAAGTGCACTTAATGCGGACCCATTTGACAAGCGGCGATTTGTCGACGGACCGCATCCCTTCGAAAAACTAAAGCGGGTTGACGAGCCGACGACCTTTATTGACGAGCAACGTGTCGCGCGCGTACCGAAACGCACGGACATGTTTGCCCGTGCACAATTCGGGGATATGGGTAAGGCACTTCAGGAGAATGCTAAGGGTGGCTTGTTTGCCCGTAAAGCGGCTACGTCTACAGCTCAACGTCGGCCGCTTGGAGCCTTTGTGCTGTTGCAGGATGGGGCGCCTGCCAAAGAGCCTGCAGCCGGCACGGACGATGCCGTACAAAATTCTGAAAACATCAAAGCGGCGTCTTATTTCCTCGGCATCGATGCCGTCGGTATTTCAAGATGTCCCACGTGGGTCTGGTACTCTCACGACGCCATCGGCGCTCCAATCACACCAACACATGACCAGGCGATCTCGATGATCATTGATCAGGGTTATGAGACGATGGAGGGAGCGTCAGGTGATGACTGGATTTCTGTGGCGCAATCCATGCGTGCATATCTTAGATTCGCCCTTCTCGGTGGCGTCATCGCCAAGCAGATTCGCAATCTCGGATTTTCCGCGAAAGCTCACACAAACCTTGATGGTGAAGTGTTGCAGCCGCCATTGCTTTTGCTTTCTGGACTTGGAGAAGTTTCCCGCATCGGCGAGGTTATCCTGAATCCCTATTTGGGCCCCAGATTGAAATCTGGTGTCATTACAACGGATATACCGCTGGCACACGATAAGCCTATAGACTTCGGTCTGCAGAAGTTTTGCGAGAGTTGCAACAAATGTGCCCGGGAATGCCCATCCGGTGCGATTACCGCCGGTCCGAAGCTCATGTTTAACGGCTATGAGATCTGGAAATCCGACAGCCAGAAGTGCGCAACTTATCGCATTACAACTCCGGGGGGTGCAATGTGCGGCCGCTGCATGAAAACGTGTCCCTGGAACCTCGAAGGATTGTTTTCGGAAAAACCGTTCCGCTGGGCCGCGATGAACCTTCCGGCGACGGCGCCCTTCCTGGCCCGCCTTGATGATGCTGTTGGCAATGGCGGGTTGAACACAGTCAAAAAATGGTGGTGGGACATCGAGCTCAACGAGAAAGGGAGTTATGGACCTGCGAAGCAGCCTGTAAACGCAAGGAATCTGCAAACCGACCTCGATCTCAAATATGAGGATCAAACTTTGGCGGTTTATCCGGCAAACCTGGCTCCCCACCCCTGGCCCTTTCCCTTTCACATGGATCGCGAAAAGGGAATAGAGGCTTATCAGGCAATGATAACAGCTCAGGAATACAAGGAACGCCTCTCGCAGGGACAAATCGATGAGTTGGAACACGAATATAAAATTGATGGCGATGCACCGGTTATTCGGGTGGAAGTCACACATGTCGAACCAATGACGGACGACATCACCAAATACGAGTTTAAATCTCTAGATGGTAAGCCTTTGCCGGAGTGGAAAGCCGGAGCACATTTGGATATCGTTGTCGCACCAGAATTTCTAAGGCAATATTCGATGTCCGGCGATCCCGACGATCGCAGCAAATATCAAATAGGTGTATTGCGTGAAGATCTCGGGCGCGGAGGATCGAAATTATTGCATCGCATTTTCAGCAAGGGGCGGAAAATATTTATCTCAAAGCCAATTAACCATTTTCCACTTGTTGAAAATGCATCAAAATCATTTCTTATGGGGGGTGGTATCGGCATTACGCCAATGATTGCCATGGCTCATGAACTTCATACTGCCGGTGCCGACTTTGAAATGCACTATTCGGCAAAATCGCGCAAATCGGCAAGTTATCTCAAAGATTTGAATTCTTTCCCTTGGATGAACAATGTCCGGCTTCACTTTTCTGACGATGCAACGCGTGCTGATCTGGATACAATTCTCGCCGGATATAAAGACGGTTGGCATGTCTATGCCTGTGGATCTGACCGCTATATGCAAAGTGTGATAGAGACTGCCGAACGACAAGGCTTCCCGGAAGACGCAAGGCATCTTGAGTATTTTTCAGTGCCGGAGATCCCCGATTATGAAAATCACGATTTCATACTCAAGCTCGCAAAATCCGGCAAGGAAATTTTCGTACCCGCAGATAAAAGCGCTACTGATGTGCTTGCGGAAAATGCCATTCATGTCGACGTAAAATGTTCAGACGGTATCTGCGGTGTCTGCAAATGTTCACTCGTATCAGGCGATGTGGAGCACCGCGATTTTGTGCTGTCAAAAGCTCAGCAAGAAAATTCAATAATCATTTGTCAGTCCCGTGCTGCAGAAGCGGACGGTATCATTGAGATAGACCTTTGATTGGGCAAATTTCCTCAAGGGAAAGGTAAGTACATGGTTGATACAGGATACTATAAAATTCGCAGGGAAATCCCACCCCCGCCTCCCGGGTGCCCGGTCGATAACGATTTTTCTCCTTTCAACACTGAGTATCAGAAAAACCCTTACGCCATACTCAAGGAACATCGTCGCGATCGGCCTGTATTTTTTTCTAAGAAACTGAACTGTCTAGTGCTGACGCGAATGGCAGATATCGTCGAGGTTTTCCTCAATCCAAATGTATTTTCTTCAGAAAATGTACAACATCCCGTCACTCCGATTTGTGATGCAGCCCGAGATGTTCTTGCCGCAGAAGACTATGACCCGTTGCCTGTCCTTTCGAATGGTCAGCCGCCTAACCACACGCGGGTTCGAAAACACGCCCATGCGGGGTTTTCTCCGCGACGCATGAAAGTCCTTGAACCCTATGTGCGTCGACGTGTTGAAACCCTGATCGATGAGATGATCGCCAAGGGCTCTCCGGCGGATTTTGTTGACGCTGTCGAGACTTCACTATCCGGCGAAACGATTTATCGCTTTGTCGGTTTCCCGGAAGAGGATGATCTGACAATCAAGAACTGGTCGGCAAACCGCCTTGCCTTTACCTGGGGAAATTCATCCGAAGACGAGCAGGTGCTGATCGCAGAAAACATGCTGGCTTACTGGCGCTATTGTGCTGCCTACGTAGAGAAGAGATTGAACGAACCCGCCGACGATTTCACGTCCGAATTGCTTGCCGCTCATAAGGCAAATCCGGAAGAACTGAAAGTCCGGGAGATTGTTTCTATTATCTACGGCCTTTCCTTTGCAGGCTATGAGATCGTTATCAATCTGATGAGCAACTGCCTGATCAATCTTCTCTCCAACCGAAATCATTGGCAGAGCATATGCAATGATCCCGCACTAATCGCCGATGCTATAACGGAGGTTATACGTTTTGATTCACCAC
>JBPCWG010000057.1:0-7177 GCA_051009705.1 Methyloligellaceae bacterium
ATGTTTCGTTAAGAAAATCTTTTGAAAAAGGTCACCGAAGAAAGTTCATGGTGATCATTGATAACACGCCCGAATGTGAGGTTGCCCTTGCTTTTGCCGGACGTGTTGCGCAACGCACCAATGGCACAATTGTTCTTTTCCTCGTGATTGAACCCGCGGCATTTCAACATTGGCTGGGTGTTCAGGAGCTAAAGACCGACAATCAGCATCAACGGGCGCAGGAAATCCTGCAGGAATTTCGCGAAAAGCTTTCTGTCATGGGATTCAAGGGTCTTCGAACGGAGACAGTTATCCGTGAAGGTGCAAAAGCCGAAGAAATTACCAAATATATCGAACGAGATGAAGATGTCGCAATTCTGGTACTCGCCGCCTCAGCTGACAAAAGGGACCGGGACCCCTCGTTTCTTCTTTGGCAACAGGGAGCAGGGCCGGCACATTCCCGATACCCATCTATCTCGTGCCGGGTTCACTGTCATTGGAAGAAATTGAAGCTCTGGCTTGATTCTTCCGGAACTTTGCGATTTTTGGCGGGTCAGTCCAGCTGGAAAATTTGTATGGCCCACCTATATGTAGTATAGAATGGTTCTAATCTGGCCTCACAGAATTCCAGGATATTGCACCGAGGGAATACATCATGTTTATTCAAACTGAAGCCACACCAAATCCGGCAACTCTGAAATTTATTCCTGGTCAAACAGTACTTGATGAGGGAACACTTGATTTCCGCACTAAGGAATCGGCATCCAAGTCTCCATTGGCGAAAAATCTCTTTGGAATACAAGGGGTTGAAGGTGTTTTTCTCGGCAATGAATTTATTTCGGTCACCAAGGGTGAGGTTGAGTGGCAGCATCTGAAGCCTGCCATACTCGGTGCAATCATGGAACATTATATGTCCGGTTTGCCCGTGGTCGAAGGCGAATCGTCCGAAGGCGCTCCGGGGAATAATGAATTCTTCAATCCCGAGGACGAAGCGACAGTGGATACCATCAAGGAATTGCTGGAAACTCGCGTTCGTCCGGCTGTTGCTCAGGATGGCGGTGATATTACATTCCACGGCTACAAAGAAGGTGTTGTCTTTCTCGAAATGCGCGGGGCCTGTGCCGGATGCCCAAGTTCCACAGCGACATTACGCCATGGTATCGAAAATCTTCTCAAGCACTTCATTCCTGATGTACAGGAAGTTCGGCCTGTTTAAGCCAGAGATCTCGGCGTTCCAACTCGGCAGTTCGTACACTTGGCTGATTCGCAATTGTGCGAATACCGAACTCTAGAACACTGACATGAACTTACTCGCATTTGACACAACATTTGGTGCATGCTCCGTTGCGCTGGCAACCACAGTCAACGACGAAGAAATCTACTTTAATGAATTTGAAGAACGGACTCGGGGCCATGCCGAGCGCCTGGTGCCGATGATGGAGAGTGTTCTGGCACGCGCGGGTGTGAGTTACCCGGACCTGAATAGGATCATTGTCACCAATGGCCCGGGAACATTCACGGGTATGCGTGTGGGAATTGCAGCCGCCAAAGCGCTCAAGCTTGGTCAATCCGTGCCCGTTACCATCTGTTCCAGTCTGCAGTTGCTCGCTTTCGGTGCGATGACCGCGCCGGGACCTAATTCAGAAGCTCATATTGGTGTCGCAGTAGATGCGCGAAGAGATCAGATCTATTTCGCGTTGTATGATCGCGATGGTCAGGAAATACTTCCTCCCGACATTGGTTCCAAAGAAGACATCAGGAACTGCTTTCCGAACGAATCCATTCTCCTTGTCGGATCGGCGGCGGCAACAATCGCCGGCGAAACAGAACCTGCATCGATGACAGACAACCTGAAACAGCAGCAACCAGACGCGTTGAACCTTGTCAAAATGGCCCATCGCTTGCCCCATCGCGATCAGCCAATTGCGCCGCTCTATCTGCGTCCCGCGGATGCCAAGCCGCAAACCGGCAAGTCTTTGAAGAGGCTGTGAGCTCATGCGTTCAGCGTGTCATGCAGAAAATTTAAGGACAGCGAAGCCGAATGATGCCGGACATCTTTCGGATCTATACGCCGAAATTTTTCGTAAACAATGGCCACGCAAAGACCTGGAGGAACGACTAAAGCGAAAAGACTCAATTTGCTATATTCTAGACCTTGAAGATCCGGGAGAATTGTTCGGTTATCTGCTCGCAGTGAATCTCATTGATTCAGTGGAAATTCTGTCTATGGGAGTTACCGAAACCCGACGCTGCCAAGGTTGGGCACAAAGATTGATGGACCGGATTGTAAAAGACAGCTCGCAATCGGGCATTTCCGAGATCGTGCTCGAAGTATCGGAAACAAATGCTGCAGCCCGGGGTTTCTATGGCAAAAACGGCTTCGTTCCAGTTGGCCGCCGACCCGGATACTATCGAATAGAACAAAGCAATGGTCAATTTCAGCGGGTCGATGCTTTGATACTCAAAAGATCAGTCTGAGTGGAGGATTTCAATTGTAAGAGGAACAGGGATGGATATAGACCAGAGCAGAGATTCCTCATATATATGGCTAAGTCTGAACGTTTTTCTGGAGAGCCGGATCGATGGCGCCATCGAGCATTAAATTGAGTCCATTGGAGGCTCTTTGCGAAGCCAAAAACATGCGCATGACCGAGCAAAGACGCATTATTGCCCGTGTGTTGTCAGACAGTGAAGATCATCCGGATGTCGAAGAGCTCTACAACCGTGTCCGAAAAGTTGACGATAAAATATCGCTGTCAACAGTCTACCGGACCGTCAGACTTTTCGAAGATACGGGCATACTCGAACGCCATGACTTTGGTGACGGGCGCGCGCGCTACGAGCAGGCTTCCGAAGATCACCATGATCACCTGATTGACCTGACCACAGGTAAAGTCATTGAATTTCAGAATGAACAGATTGAACGCCTGCAGGAGCTGGTGGCCAAGGAACTGGGGTATCGTTTAATCGAGCACAAGCTCGAATTATTTGGTGTACCCCTGAATAAAGAAGATTGTTGACACGGAACATTTTTCAAATTCTAAAAGTGGGAATGTCAATTTTTCATAGGCAGAAATGATACGACCAATACTCGTTCTCACCGGATTTGCCTGTCTCACGCTCCCCTTGATGCCCATTCAGTGGGTATTGAATGCACTCAACCTGACCTCCGCTTCGAAGCTCCCTCATCGCTATCACAAATGGGTGTGTCGGCTACTCGGTATAAGCGTGTTTGTCGACGGTCAGGTTTTCAATGATAAGCCGGTACTGCTGGTGGCCAATCATGTGAGCTGGCTAGACATACCGATTTTGTCGTCGATCGCACCTATTTCATTTATTGCAAAAAGAGAAGTGTCAAACTGGCCCTTTGTGGGATGGCTGGCCAAGTTGCAACGGACAATTTTTATCGACAGAGAGAAAAGATCCGCTGTCGGAGAGACAGCGACCGAAATCACGAACAGGCTGGTTGCGGGCGAGTTTATAGTCTTATTTGCCGAGGGCACAAGTAACGACGGAAATATAGTGCTTCCATTTAGGAGTGCCTTGTTTGGTGCGATTCAAACCCCGGGTGCAAACATTGAAGTACAGACAATTTCAATTGCCTATACAAAACTTCACGGCATACCCGTCGGGCGCGAAGGAAGGCCGAGAATTGCCTGGTATGGCGATATGGAAATGGCCGACCATGCCTGGCAACTCTTGAAGGCCGGTCCTATCGATGTCCATGTTAAGTTTGGAAATCCCATCACCTTTTCAGGTGAGATTAATCGAAAACAAGTGGCAGACCTGACAGAGAAAGAAGTACGGCGGAATGTTGCCGAATTAATCAAAAATGGAGTTAAGCGTTAAAATTAATGAGTGCGGCGTCACCTAAGCTGTTGAATTACAGTCAACATTTTCAGTTTTGCCGGATCGGGCTGGACCTTTCGTGGATTTGAACGTAAAACACCGAAAACCTGCCAGGAACTCTGGCACGATCATTGCCTCTTGTGGCTGGAATTAAGTGAAAAACAAGCAGTTTGTTAATGATACAGGACGAATTCCAGAGCCATGAATAATGCCGGAAAAAAGGTTTATGTAAAAACATATGGCTGCCAGATGAATATCTATGATTCCGAAAGAATTACGGATGTTCTTCAGAAAGAAGGTTTCGGCGAAACTTCCGAAATTGATCAGGCCGATCTCATCGTCCTCAACACCTGCCATATTCGTGAAAAAGCAGCGGAAAAAGTTTATTCGGAACTAGGCCGATTGCGGCAGCTAAAATCAGAGAGACTTGCAGAAGGCAAACAAACACGTATTGCCGTTGCTGGTTGTGTTGCACAGGCCGAAGGGCACGAGATAACTCAGCGGGCGCCGATCGTGGATCTTGTTGTCGGACCTCAGAGCTACCATCAGCTGGGACATATGCTGCAAAGATCCGAGGCAGGACACCAGCATATTGTTGAGACCGAGTTTCCCGGGGCCGAAAAGTTCGAAGCCCTTAAAAAGAGGCAGTTGAAACGTCGCTCGACAGCCTTTCTTACGGTCCAGGAAGGATGCGATAAATTCTGCACTTTCTGTGTCGTTCCCTATACGCGTGGTGCAGAATTTTCCCGATCATTCTCCGAGATCCTGGAGGAAGCCAAGCAACTGATTGAAAGCGGTGTTCGGGAGATTACCCTACTCGGTCAGAACGTTAATGCCTATCACGGCGAAATGGCCAATGGCCGCCAGGGAACCCTGGCGCGCTTGATTTATGATCTGGCGGAACTGCCGGGCCTGGATCGGCTGCGCTACACGACCAGCCATCCCAAGGATATGACCGATGATTTGATCGAGGCGCACGGTAAGGTCGACAAACTTATGCCCTATCTGCATTTACCGATTCAGTCTGGGGCGGATCGAATTTTGGCGGCTATGAATCGAAAACACACTGCCAGGGAATATCTCGGAATCATCGATAAAATTCGTCGCGCACGATCCGATATTGCGCTGTCCACAGATGTAATTGTCGGTTTTCCCGATGAGTCGGATGATGAGTTCAAAGAAACGCTGAGCCTGGTTCGGGATGTAGAGTTCGCTCAAGCCTATTCATTTAAGTATAGTGCACGGCCTGGAACTCCTGCCGCAAACATACTGGCGCAGGTGCCAGATCGTATAAAAAGTGAAAGATTGCAGGAGCTTCAGCAAATCCTGAACCAGCAGCAGTTTGAATTCAACAAGTCCTGCGTTGATAGAACCATACCCGTGCTGTTTGATCGGGCCGGTAAAACCAAAGGACAGATCGTCGGGCGCTCTCCCTACCTGCAATCTGTTGTTGTAGAAGGACAAAGAGAGCAAATTGGAGAATTATTGAAGGTGCAAATTCAATCCGCTGGTCCTAATAGCTTAACTGGTATCATTAGTTCGGAAACAGTCGAAGATAACCAGGTGCCTGTGACTGTTTAGATGTAGCGCTTCAATCCTAGTTATCTTAGACTATTCCGGATAATTACAATTTGAAATCTGATAGCGGCAAATAAGAGGAGAGTCTTTTTGGCAAGTGTTCGTGGGTCATCTACTTCGAAGGCACAACCAATACAATCTGAATCCATAGCCAAGAATTCCCAAACACTGGAATTTGAAGACAACAGATTGACAGCAGACCTTTTTGGTGAATTTGACGCTCATCTTGCTCTCATTGAAGACAGGCTGGGCGTCAATATTGTCGCGCAGGGCAATCGTCTTAAAATCAGTGGTAATGACGATGACCGGAATGTTGCGGTAAAAATTCTGAATGAACTTTATCAGCGATTGGAAAATGGCGAAGCCATTGGTCCCGGCGAAATAGACGGCGCCATTCGCCATGCGAATGCGGGATATGAGAGTGGCCGTAATAAAAAAAGTAAGAAGCAGTCAAAAAACGAATTGAAACAGCAAAACTCCCAGTTAGCCCAGATTCGAACGCGAAAACGCGTAATCACCGCCCGCACACCCAATCAAAGCAAATATATTGCTGAAATCGAAAAGAACGATTTGGTGTTTGCAACGGGACCTGCGGGTACGGGCAAAACTTATCTTTGTGTGGCCTTTGCAGCGGCGTGTCTGGAGCGCGGCGAAACGGAACGAATTATTTTGTCGAGACCAGCTGTTGAGGCCGGTGAGCGACTGGGATTTCTCCCAGGCGATATGAAAGACAAGGTCGATCCATATCTTCGTCCCCTGTACGATGCCCTTTATGATGTGTTGCCGCCGGAAAAAGTAGAACGAGGACTTGAAACCGGTGTGATTGAAATTGCACCCCTGGCCTTTATGCGCGGCAGGACATTGTCACACTCGTTTATCATTCTCGACGAGGCCCAGAACACGACCTCTATGCAAATGAAAATGTTCCTCACAAGAATTGGTGAACACAGCAAAATGGTGGTTACGGGAGACCCATCACAAGTCGACTTGCCAGAAGGACAGACATCGGGACTAAAACAGGCGATTTCACTGCTCAAGAAAGTTGATGAAATCGGGCACATTTCGTTTGGTCATAAAGATGTGGTAAGGAGAGAGCTGGTCGCGAAAATAGTCCAGGCCTATGACCGCAAATCCTGATTCAATGAATATAGCAAAAACTCACTCGGAATTCAGTTCCGGCGACAACGCCGAAACGAATCATGCTGATCGCCTTCTCGACGTCGAAATTATTGTGCATGATAAACGATGGGGAGAAATTGAAGGTCTGGGTGAGCGACTCGTCGATGCCATACGCAGAGCAAGGTCCCTTGGCGGCGAGGAATTTTGCGGTCCAGAAGAAATAGCGTGTGTTCTGACCAATGATGAAGAAGTTAAAGATTTGAACTCAAAATTTCGTAATCAGGATAAGCCTACGAATGTCTTGTCATTTTCTTCTGATCAGCAATTTGAAACCTTAATTGTGCCGCAACGGACGCTTGGAGATATCGTACTCGCCTATGAAACCATTATGGCCGAGTGCAAAGAACTGGGTATACCATTTGTAAATCATGCGATGCATCTTGTCGTTCATGGAACATTACATATTTTAGACTATGATCACGATACCGAAGCAAAGAGCTCAGAGATGGAAAATCTTGAGATTGTAATTCTATCCAAGCTTGGAATTTCCAATCCTTACGTGGATTGAACCAGCCGATACAGGAGTAAATGTAGTCTAAAATATCATGACCGATCACGCTCTTCCGAAACCACAGACAACTTCATCGTCAAC